>JBFLZW010000080.1 GCA_040755755.1 bacterium
TGAGCCAGCTTCAATTCTCCTTTTCAGTTTGGGCCTCTTAGGTTTGGGAGTCACTATTGTTTCAAAGAAAAGAGGTTAAAGTAAATAATTAATATCATGAAAACAGTTCAGTTTTAATCTTTTCTGTAATTTCGTGATGCGTTGCATTCATTCTCGACAAAATGTTGGGGATGAATGCAACATTTTTTGATTCTCTCTATGCTTATATTTGCTCCTCGGCTTAATTAGATGCAATTGCCCTATATTGGGATCCAGGGTAGTACATACAATTGCAAACCGCTAATAGAGTGCTCGACAGCAGAAATATGATACGGGCTTTTACTCCACTAAGTAAAAGCCCGTATGTTGTGCTCAAAGCGTCAATGTTTCCTCATACCCCTGCCCCTCCCCCTGTCAGGATCAAAAACCCGCCTGAATCCCCTGAGCGAATTGATAAAGCATCCAGTCTTCCCCACATCAGGAGTTTCGCCCTCATTACCATCAGGTGATGCCTTCTCCTCCTCCCCATCCCCCGGCAGCAAATTATTCGGACTCGCTGCCGACTCTTTCCCCGCCTGAAGACCGGAGAAGTGGTAGACTTTGATCTCGATCGCAGGGGGAACAGTGTCATTGTGGTTCACCCGTGAACCTGGGACCATCCAGGCTTCGCCGTCTGGCTGGACGTTGCCCTCGGCATCACAGCCTAGTACCCATCCCGCGTCGGTATGGAGGAAGATACTGAGTTTGCTCACGTCCGTCTGCTCCGGACAGGGAATAAAGACTTTGACCGGGGTCGAGAACACCGTCGGCGGGTCGAAGTTCAGGGCCGTGCCTACGGCCTCCATCCCATCCACAGTCAGAGATGGAAGCTCATCCACAGGTCCGAACGCCGGCGCTACCGGCTCGGAGCTGTTGTAGCAGATTTTGGCTCCAATCAGGTCGCTGGAGCCAGCCTGAATACCGGTATTATATTCTCCTTCGAGGGCAGGATCGTTCTCTTCCAACGCCCTGGTGTCAGGCATGCTGGCCTGAGCGTCGGCATGCTCCTGCTCGGTTTCAATAGTGATAGTAAAGCTGGCCTGGGTCATCCAGTCTTGCCTTCTATCCTTGGCATCAACCAGGAAGGTGATATCCTGGCCATAGGGGAAATTCCCCAGTTCTTTCTCCTGGGATCTGTCATACACTACCCAGAGTCTGGTTACCCGGGTATCGTCCTTCAGGGAATTGAGCTTTACTGTCCTTACAACATCGGTACTGCTCAGGTCCCGTTCATAGGGCGCACCATCACCAGCAATTATCGTAAACTTGACGCTGGTTGTATCCGTGAGGTCTATTCCATCCTGATCTTCAAGGAGAACGCAGAAGGAGGTATTATCGGGAATGCGTGCATTTTCACTATCCCCTGCCTTGGAGCGTTTGAGACTTTTCTTTCCCTCAGGAATATTTTTCTTCACCTTCGGGGGAGTAGGTAGTGGAGATGTATCATCATTAAGAGTAGTTCCATTGAGGTATTCCTCACGGTTACTCCAGCCGTCATGGTCAAGGTCGCCATCCGGCCCGTCGATTCCTGCTGCGCTGAGAGGGCTTAATGCATATGCAACTTCCCACCCATCGGAAAAGCCGTCAGAATCCGTGTCGGAAGAGCCAGGCTCGGTGCCCAGGGCAAACTCCTGAAGATTGCTCAGCCCGTCATTGTCTGCATCCTCGGTGGGGTTGCTCACTCCCTTGGCAATTTCCCAATCATCGGCCATCTGATCGGCATCATTATCGTTAATCACCACCGAGGCCGGGCTCAGCGGGTTACCTGCCGCATCGGTGATGCCGCTTATAGTCAGGGTATAGATTTTCCCGGCTGGGATGGAAGACAGGGACAGGCGGTAGGTGCTGCCGCTGAGGCAGGCAATATCATTCGATTCACCAGAGCTGGCAAAGCTTAAAGAAGGACTGAAGCTATAGCGGGCTTCATTCGTAACTCCTGCTAAGCTTGCCTCGCTGTAGGTGATATCGATTGTCTTATTGCTGAAATCAACCACAGGATGCCCCTGGATAGAGGGTGCAGTATTATCCACACTGAACAGGTATCCGGCATGAGATTCCACCATGTTGCCAGCCCGGTCCGATCCCATGAACAGAATCGAGGGTGCTCCCTCATATCCTGAAGGTATGGTAATAGAGTGAACCCATACCTTGCTATCCCCTGTGGCAGTCATATTTGCGGTTACCACATCCGCTGCTGCGTAGGTGACCGTCAATTGGGGCGTATCCGATATCTCCTCGCTCAGGGTTGCAGTTATTTCAACCTCATCCTGAGGCCGGTATGGGCCGGGCTTACTCAACGACAGGGCCACTTCGGGTGCTGTGGTATCAACAGTAATATGCAGCTCTGGAGAAGGATCCGAGACATTGCCTGCTGCATCGATCTGTCTTGCGGTAATCACATGGGCTCCGGCAGACAGGGCTATATCCAGCGAAAACCCGATGCTTGATACCATGCCGGTAGCCCCGCTCATGGCAATGCCATTATCATACAGTCGTACCATTGCCAGGTCCTCGCCGGAACCCGTAATAGTCAGTCCGGATGTATTTCGGGTTACATTATCACTATCGCTGATTCCAGAGTCATCGTCTGCTGCCAGATCCATATCTGCTGGTGCAGAAGGAGCTGTGGTATCAAGAATAATAGATGAACTATCATTGGGATTAGTCCCGGCAAGGTATTCCTCACGGTTACTCCAGCCGTCATGGTCAAGGTCGCCATCCGGGCCATCGATTCCTGCTGCGCTGAGAGGGCTTAATGCATATGCAACTTCCCACCCATCGGAAAAGCCGTCAGAATCCGTGTCGGAAGAGCCAGGCTCGGTGCCCAGGGTAAACTCCTGAAGATTGGTCAGCCCGTCATTGTCTGCATCCTCGGTGGGGTTGCTCACTCCCTTGGCAATTTCCCAATCATCGGCCATCTGATCGGCATCATTATCGTTAATCACCACCGAGGCCGGGCTCAGCGGGTTACCTGCCGCATCGGTGATGCCGCTTATAGTCAGGGTATAGATTTTCCCGGCTGGGATGGAAGACAGGGACAGGCGGTAGGTGCTGCCGCTGAGGCAGGCAATATCATTCGATTCACCAGAGCTGGCAAAGCTTAAAGAAGGACTGAAGCTATAGCGGGCTTCATTCGTAACTCCTGCTAAGCTTGCCTCGCTGTAGGTGATATCGATTGTCTTATTGCTGAAATCAACCACAGGATGCCCCTGGATAGAGGGTGCAGTATTATCCACACTGAACAGGTATCCGGCATGAGATTCCACCATGTTGCCAGCCCGGTCCGATCCCATGAACAGAATCGAGGGTGCTCCCTCATATCCTGAAGGTATGGTAATAGAGTGAACCCATACCTTGCTATCCCCTGTGGCAGTCATATTTGCGGTTACCACATCCGCTGCTGCGTAGGTGACCGTCAATTGGGGCGTATCCGATATCTCCTCGCTCAGGGTTGCAGTTATTTCAACCTCATCCTGAGGCCGGTATGGGCCGGGCTTACTCAACGACAGGGCCACTTCGGGTGCTGTGGTATCAACAGTAATATGCAGCTCTGGAGAAGGATCCGAGACATTGCCTGCTGCATCGATCTGTCTTGCGGTAATCACATGGGCTCCGGCAGACAGGGCTATATCCAGCGAAAACCCGATGCTTGATACCATGCCGGTAGCCCCGCTCATGGCAATGCCATTATCATACAGTCGTACCATTGCCAGGTCCTCGCCGGAACCCGTAATAGTCAGTCCGGATGTATTTCGGGTTACATTATCACTATCGCTGATTCCAGAGTCATCGTCTGCTGCCAGATCCATATCTGCTGGTGCAGAAGGAGCTGTGGTATCAAGAATAATATCTGTATTATCGGCAAGGTTATTATTGGATGGCAGTAACAAATAGCAGATACTTCCACTGTCATTACCCAGTGTCGCACCAATGGAAAGCGTAAGAGAGGTTACGTTGAGATCATTGGTCGTATCGCCTGTCTGAATTACATAATTTACATTTTTACTGGTCAGGGAGGTGAAGGGTGTTATTTCGGCTATATGGCCAGTATTCAGGGTAACAATCAGGTTGCCGTTTGCCAGCGTCACTGGTTCTGAAAAATTTATGGTAATGGGAATATCTTCCCCGACCGTAAAGAGGCCATTATATGGTGAAGTAATACCTGTTATTTTGATAGGTCTTACCTCATTGGAATATTCACTCTCAAGCCCCTGGGTATCATAAGCGGTAACAGCAAAGCGGTAACTTTGCGTATCGCTTAAACCGGTAAGTGTGTAACTGGTGACTTTACCTGCATCGATTGGCGAATTGCCTTCCACCGCTCCTGTTCCATCATACGGGCTGCCAGCAGAACCAGTGGAATAATAAATCTTATAACCGGCAATGTCCGGTTCGGAGTTTTCGCTCCACTCAAGGGTAACATCCATCGTGTAGGCCAATGGTATATGGCAGAAGAGGAAGATAACAGTAGCAACCAGAATCATCATCCAGGGCAGTTTGAAATTCAGCGCGCTTCTCATGACAGGTCTCTCCTAGTAGGGACATTTAATTTTTTTTTGCACTTCTTAACTAAGAGTCAATTGGATGCCTCCTCCATGTCTAAAATTTTTCTGTTAGCTATAAGAGCAAAAGTTATACCAAACGATTTAATTTGAAATTTATTTGGCATTAAGCAAATTTCCTATTCGATTTCATTTTCATTATTTTCTGGAGCATGCTGTTACAATCCAGGCTGCGGAAATTATCCGACTACTCAATGGCTTTGCAGCATCCAAGGAAAGCAGCATCCCGCCGCCGTACTCTAAAGCGGCTTCCCCAAGGCTATGGGGTTTTGCTGCATAAGGCAAGCAATGATCGATCGCATAATTATTTGACTCGCAGGTTACTCAGATGTCTCAGCTAGCAGGAGAAATATTTCAAAATTGGTATTGCCTCGCAAACATATTTGTAATCCGGTGACAAAAGTGTAATTTTCCAGAATACCAACTTGCTTTATTCACTCCATATTACGGGTGACACAGAACATTAATCGCTAAAGCGCCTGGTAGCGAAGGCAGCTTATACCATATTGATCGGGCAGTTTGATTTGTAAATCGGTCCTTTTTTCGCCCGCAGATTTTACCGCTCTAGTAAAAAGGTCCAGGGGTTATTATTTATGAACATATACTCCATTCCAACATTAGTGAATTGCATATCCATTCCTCTCTTTGCTTCTCTTGTCCTGTACCAGGGGCGGCGACATTTTGCCAATAAGGTCTTTTTCCTGGCTATGCTCAGTGTCGGTGTCATGGAATTTGGTAACTTTATGGTTCTGAATTCTCAATGTGCAACGGGAATACTGTATTGGAGTCGAATCAGTCTGGTGGGCTGCTGCCTTATCCCTGCAAACTGGTCCTTGTTCAGCACGGTTTTTGCCAGAAGCAGTTATGAGATAATACCGAAAAGATCAATAATTATTATTTCTTTTGTCTATATCTTCTCATTTTGTTTTCTCTTTTTCATCCCCTCCGACCTTTTCATTTACCTGCCATCCACCTCTTTGAAGGAAAATATTATCCTTTTAGGAACCGTAGGACGAATCTTCACCGCTTTTCTTCTCCTGACTATTGCCTTTATCCTGACCAATCTGGAAATGGTTTACCGGGATTCGGGGAACAAGAAGTGGAAGATAAAATACAGCATCATAGGGTTATTCACCGCCTTTACCTATTACGTTTATCTTGTCAGCCGGATAGCCCTTTTCCAGTTTATGGATCTGACCTATCTTCCGGTTGGCTCGATAGTTATTTTTATCTGCCTGTCACTTTTAGCCTTCAGTTTTATCAGACATCGATTGATGAATGTCGAAATATTCGTTTCCCGGCAGGTGTTTTACGGATCTTTTACCCTTTTAGCGATCAGTGTTTATCTTATTCTGGTAGGTTTTACCGGCGAATTGATGAAAATTATCGGGATAAATTTTAACCTGGTATTTTACCCGGTTCTTGTTCTGGTAAGCCTCGTGGCCTTATCGGTCTTTTGTTTATCGGAAAAAAACAGGAACACGGCCAAGAGGTTCATTGACCGGCATTTTTACCGGAACAAGTTTGACTACCGGTTCGAGTGGATTGAGCTAACCAACAGAATCAGCTCCGTTACCGATCTGAATGATTTATTGGTAAAGTTTATGGAACTGATAGCTGAAACAATGTGTGTGAGTGAAATCATGGTTTGGCTGTATGATGACGATGATAAAAAATTCCACGTATCGGGTTCCCGGCATCTGCCGAAATCCGAAATGGTGATTGACAAAGATAGCCCTTTAATCAAGTACCTGGAGGAGAAAGCCGGGCCCTTTTCCATTTCCCTGAGTCGCGGAGTGTCTGACAGCAAATTGGCACACGTGTACAGCAGGTATAAGGAGGAAATCTGGAACAGATACAGAGTCTCCACTATCAGTCCCCTGATAGTCAAAGATGAGCTTATCGGTTTTCTTACTTTAGGGGAGGAAGTAACCGGAGCAGTTTATAACTATGAAGACTACGATATGCTCAAGACCATGTGTCATCAGGCAGCAAGCGCCATTATGAATATCAAACTGTCCGAACGCATTGCCTATGCCAAGGGAATGGCTGTAATGAATAAAGTTTCAGCTTTTGTCATCCACGATTTGAAAAATTTCGTTTCAATGCTCTCCCTGATAGTTCAAAACGCCTCACATAATATGGATAACGTTGAATTTCAAAAAGATGTTTTGGAAACAATTTCAAAGACAATAGGAAATATGAATAAACTCATGGTCAGGATTTCCAGCCCCATCGAGGAAATAGTGCTCAATAAGACAAAAGTCAGTCTTACCGCATTGGTGAAGGATGCTATCCAAAGTACCGGTTTAGGCATGGACGGGATTGAGGTAGCCGAGGATTATGCAGATTTGCCGCAAGTATATCTGGACCATGAAAAAATCCAAAGTGTAATCCGTAATATCATTATTAACGCCCAGGAGTCGCTGAAAGGAAGCGGAAAAGTTTCAATTTCGACCTTTTCCAGGGACAGGAATGCAATCATTGAAGTAAAAGACAATGGGCCTGGAATACCGCGGGAATTTTTGAACAATAAGCTCTTTAAACCTTTCCAGACAACGAAAAGGAAGGGACTGGGAATCGGCCTCTATCAATGCAGGCAAATTATTGCAGCCCATAACGGCAGGATAGAGGTGGAAAGCGAAGAAGGAATGGGCGCCAGTTTCCGGATATATTTACCTGCTGAGAATTAAAACGTTTCACCTTTTTCCAGTAATCCAAAGGTAATCATGAAAGGAGAAAAAGCAGTGGAAACCACAAAAGTATGTCTATCGTATGGCATTATTGGTATGATTATGCTGTTTGTCAGTGTAGTCCAGGTAGGAGCAGTTCCAACTCTCCAACTCTATATGCCGGATGGTATCTATGCACAATCAAGGAAGATCAATGGAGTAGAGATTACCGATAGCTGGCTGACTTTCCAGGATCCTTTCAGCCTTGTGGTTGCCGGAGCAACTCAACCTGCCAGGGTCGATGTAATCAGGGATGTAACTCTCTGGATTGCCATTCAGGAGCAGGATTATCTCAATAATCCATCTGGTTCTGTTATCGTTCGAAATTCCTCCGGAAGTATCATGAACCCGAGTGGTCCATTTCAATTTGGGACTCCTGATCCCTTATCGCCACATGGCATCTATGATGCCTATTATCTGGAATATCGATTACCTGACCTCGAGGTTGCCAGTGCTGGCGAGTCTGTCTACGATTATAACACCAATTTCGATCCCGATAATCCAGGTACCGCTGACACGGGGGATCTTCAATTTTATACGGTTTCTTATTCAGGCTTCTTCTGGCTGCATCTGGACCTGAGCGGAGTCGCGTGGGACTTGGACGGAAGGGGGAGAAGTTGGGAGAGAGTTTCTCCGTATTCACACGATGCTGATGGACCTGGTCCAGGAGGTCCCGCTGTTCCTGAGCCTTCCACGTGCTGGCTTTTTATCTTTGGTGCAATCTGTTTGGCAGGAAAAGGAATATTGAGTGCAAAAAAATTTTTGGCCTGATGAATTGAGAGAGATTAAAGAATATCAAAATGGATCCCTGTTTTTCAGGTAAGCTCTCAGGAGGGAGAGAATGAGTAAGCCTAAATTACTTGTTGTTGACGATGAAGAATATATTTGCAAACAGCTCAAGTGGGGGCTTAATAGCGAATATGAAGTTATTATAGCTTATGAGAGTAAAGATGCTCTGACAAAGTTCAGTGAGTGTAAACCGGATATCGTAGCGCTTGACTTGAATTTATCTCCTGCGGATGATCATGAGCAGGGTTTTAAGGTGCTCGAAGAAATCATCCTGGGTGACCCCCACGCAAAAGTTATCATGATAACCGGTCACAATGGCAAAGAGAGTGCCATAAATTCCTTACGGCTCGGTGCCTATGATTATTATGTCAAACCTATAGACCTGAACGAATTGAAAGTCATTCTCAAGCGTGCCCTCTATATCAGGATGTTGGAGATGGAAAACGAGCACCTGCAAACCCGAACCATTGAAGATGGGGAGTCGTTTGGCATCCTGGGTAATTGCAGGAAGATCAGAGAAGTCAACAAGGTGATACGGAAAGTGGCGAAAACGGATATAGCGGTCCTTATTCATGGAGAAAGTGGAACGGGAAAAGAACTGGTAGCTCGTGCTATTCACCGGCAGAGCAACAGGTCAAATGAAGCATTTATCCCGATCGACTCCGGGGCAATCCCGGAAACGCTCCTGGAAAGTGAATTATTCGGCCATGAGAAAGGGGCATTTACCGATGCTTATGGCAAAAAAATTGGGAAAATCGAGCTTGCTCATAAGGGGACCCTGTTCTTTGATGAGATAGCGGAATTGCCACTTAATTTACAGGTCAAGTTATTGAGATTTTTACAGGAGAAAAAGATACAGCGGGTTGGCGGGATTGAATTCATACCCATAGATGTGAGAGTTATCGCCGCCAGTAACAAGAACCTGGAGCAGGAAATACAAAAATCAAATTTCCGCGAAGATATTTTTTACCGGCTCAATGGAATAACAATTGAATTGCCTCCGTTGCGGGAAAGAGAGGATGACGTTATCGTAATAGCTGACGCTTTGCTGGAACAATTTTGTAAAGAGATGGGAATAGCTGGAAAAAAGTTGAGCCCCCAATCGGTTAAGTCTATCAAGGGATATGGATGGCCAGGAAATGTAAGGGAATTGGAAAACAGGTTAAGAAGGGCACTCGCTCTATCGACCGGCAAGTACATCATGCCTGAAGATTTAGGCATTGGTCATGGCCGGAGCGCGAGGGAAGTAAAATTGACCCTTAAGGATGCCCGTGAGAGGATGGAGAAAGAGATGCTCCTCAGCAACCTGAAAAAATATCATGGCAATCTCTCGAAAGTGTCAAAGAGCCTCGGTGTGGCACGATCTACCGTGTATGATCTTATGGATAAATACGGCATTGATTATAATATAACCGATCGTTAATCTGCTCCTCATCCTCAATTGGCAGTTTTCTCTCCACCAGTAAAGATTTCGTCTACCCTGGATTATCCCCGCCAAACAGTCCCTGTATGGCCTGCTCACCCTTTACCCTGCCGCCGGGAAAATACCCGAAAGTCCATATCCTTGGAAAAGATATTATGAGCATACTCCAGGGTTGCCAGAAGCCTCTCATCAATGGAATTGTCCTCAACCTGCCGCAGGAGCATGTCTGCCCAATGGATATGCCGCATAATGCGCATTTGTGAATAGTGGGCAGCCTGGCCGGTTTCAATGAGAAATCCCCAGTCACTGCTCTGGGCCAGCATCAGCTCGCGGGCAGCCTGGTTCAGTGCCCGCTCCTCGGTGCCCCTGGCCATGCGTCGTTCCCCGGCCAGCCTGGTCATCAGATCGATGAGCCTGAACAGGTGCCGGTATATCCAGGCATTCGACTTATCAGACCGCCCGTTCAACCAGGTGGCAAAGAAATCTCCCTCTCCCCAGCTCGATATCCCCGGAGTGAGACGCTGGTGGTGGTGCTGTTCGGACAGGTACTCTGAGGGTGTTACCGGACGCACCTCAGTCTGGTCATAGAGCATTTTTTTGAGGACCAGCTCCAGCCAGTAAGGACCTTCCTCCCACCAATGGCCGAACAATTCTCCATCGTAAGCGGAGAAAAAGACGGGCTTGCGGCGGTTTTTCTGCCAGAATTCGATGGTCTGCGCTTGCCGGTCGCGGACAAACTGACCTGCATGGTCCGCCGCAGCCTGGGCCGCCCAATCCGGCCGGTAATAATCCTTTTTATCCAGCGGCACATCTTTACCAGTCACCCGGTAATACTTCAATCCGCTGTTCCTTCGAACCCCGGCGACCTTGAAATATTCGGGAATATAATCCCAGTCAGCATCCCAGACCACATCCCGGTACCATTCCTTGTATCGCGGATCACCGGGAAAACCATGCCGCCTTGACCAGACCTGCCCTTTGGTCTTGTCATCAATACCGAAGATGCACAGCCCGGAATTTGTAACTACCGGGGCATTGATATCATAAAAGCAGCGGGTATCCCCCTGGCGAAGACCATGAGTATTAACCACGGTCCAGCGAATCCCTTCGGAAAGTAAAAAATCGTCCAGAGCGGGGTGGTAGGCATTTTCCGGCAGCCACATTCCCTGGGGCATCCGGCCAAAGACCCGCTCATATTGCCGTATGGCTGTATGGACCTGTGCCTGCACCGCTTCAGGATAGTGAAGGTAGAAGGGAAGAATGGCGTGGGTAGCTGCACAGGTAATAACCTCCAGTTTCCCCTGATTCTGAAAATCCCGAAAGCCGCGGGTGATATCTCCGCCATAGGCCTCGAAAACCCTTCTGGCCTGAAAAAGCCGGTGAAGGGTCTGCTCCACAGTCTGGCGGAAGGGTTTATCCCAGGAGTTGGCATATTCTTTTTCGGTGAAAGCGATCAATTCACGAAGATGTACCCGGTAGCGCTTCTGCAGCAGGGTATCCTGCAGCATGCTGATCAGAGGAGGGCTGAGACTGATGGTCACCCGAAAATCCATCCCCCCCTTTTCCATACTCCAGAAGACTAAAAGAAGCTGGGTATAGACCGAGGTTATTGCTTCAAACAGCCATTGCTCTTCAAGGAAAATCTCATGCTCGGGATGCCTGACAAAGGGAAGATGGTTGTGCAGGAGAAGAATCCAGTACCCCTTTTCTTCCTCCGTATGGAGAACCTGGCCATGCTTTCGATACCAATAATAATTGTATCGCCACTTTTCCTGCGGCATGTTCACCTCATGGGAGGGGTCGGCGAGACGGATTTCCCTCCAGTCCGCATACCGCTGCTCCTTTTGCTCCTGTCCCCGCGGCATCCGGATGCGGTTCGATCTGGCCACCATCTCGAAGTTCGTGGTATTGCGGGTCTTATAACCAAGCTCAGCCACGTACTCGTGATCAGGAGCCAGGTTCAGCCAATAGCTGGTTTTATCTCCCAGAAAATCGTCAACCTCGAATTTGTTATTATAATTGAAGCCGTTGAATTCTCCCTGCCCATCCACCTGATAGACCCGCATTACCAGATAATTCCGGTCAAAAAAAAGGTCTCCGAATTTCTGCCTGAGGCTTTCTTTGGTATTTTCCCCGACTTCGTATATGGCGCACGCTGAACGATGATCTTTGGGCAGGATCCACAGGTAGGTCTCGTTATAATTTTCCTTCAATACAGGTTCATCCTGTAATATTGAAAGGTCTATTGCCTCGAACACTCTCATAACCCCCACACTCCTCATCTAATTTCAAAATAACCAAGATTATTTTTAAATTCATATGGAATATGCAAAAAGAATATGCTTAGGCTAATATTTCTTTTCGGTAGAATTCATGAATAATCTCGGAAAAAATCTCAGCGTGGTGAATATTTTTTGTGCCTGAACTGACAAGGAGAGAAGGGACAGACATTTTCTGTCCTTGATTACAAAATGGTAATCGAGTGAATGACCATTTTGTTATCTGAGGATTGCACCTTGGTCAGATGGAGATCAGCAGACCGAACGGGTAGCGAAAAAACCAGCAAAATTCAGATGTTAGCTGCTGAAAAAATTCTTTTATGCTCTTGTCGCCACAAGGCATGCTTTATGCGATATAAAGAAACCAAAAGGCAGTGATTAAAGAAAATAAACGGCTGGATTCAATAAACCAATGTTCATCAAGTCTCACAAGAATAAGGAGGTAATCAGATGGAAAGCCTATGGTATAATCTGATCGATGCATTCGGTGATCTGGTTATTACTGTTCCCATGAAGCAAGTTGTTCTCCTGATTGCCATAAGTGTTTTCTTCATCCTGATAGGCAGGTTCAAGTCCGCTTTGATAGCTAACCTGACTTTTATCTTCCTGTGGACGTGCATTGCCAGTAAAGCCCTTTCGGGCAAGTACACCATTGCCACTATTGCTCCTTTTGCCACCAGCTATGCGGTAATCGGCAGTGCAATCTTTTTCGGTGTTGCCTTGATGATCTTCTATGCCATATCTGAGTAGAAGTTGTTAGTGGCCAGTGGTCAGTGATCAGCAGGGAGAAGAGAGGGGTCGGGAGTCATAAGACAGAAGTCTGGTGCCAGGAGTTAGAAGTCAGAATAGAAGCCTTTGGCTGCATTCTGATTCCGGGAATCTAACTCCTGGTTTTTTTATCCGGATGAACCTGTATCAGTAAAAATCCTCCCAGAAGGAAAAATATTACCAGAGATACAATTCCGTACCGGCTCGATCCCGAAATCTGACCGACCAGTCCGAAGAGGGCAGGTCCGACAATACCGGCAAATTTGGCGCTGATATCGTAAAAGGCGAAAAACTCCGCTGACTGGCCCGCAGGAATCATCTGGCCAAAGAACGACCGGCTCAGGGCCTGACATCCTCCCTGGACCAGAGCTACCAGGACGGCCAGCATCCAGAAGTGGAATGGTGTCCGCATGAAATACCCTCCGATGGCTGCCAGAGTGTAAACGGACAAACCCAGCAGGATGCAGGTTTTTGTCTCCAGGAATCGCGTTGCCCAGCCGAAAATCAGGGTGAAGGGAATCCCCAGGAACTGGACCAGCAGGATAGCACCGATGAGATGCTTTTGAGCGATTCCGATCTCTGCGCCGAATATGGTGGCCATGATGATGATTGTTCCGATCCCGTCATTATACAGCCAGTAGGCAAGCAGGAACTTCCATACCTCCCGGTACTGCCTGACCTTATGAAACGTCATGGAAAGGCGGTGCAATCCGGCCAGAAACGGACTTTGACCATGCTTGACCCCATCCCGCCGGGGCTCGGAAACCCGGATAAAGATAGGGATGGAGAAGATGGCCCACCAGAGCGATACGGTCAGGAAAGAAATCCTTGAGCCCCACTGGGGTGTAGCCAGACCAAACCACAAGGGCTTGAGGATCATGGCCAGGTTCAGGGCCAGCAGCAGCCCTCCTCCGAGATAGCCAAGGGCATAGCCAAGACAGGATATCCGGTCGAAATCCTCTTTCTCAGCTACAAACGGCAGCAGGGAATCGTAGAATACATTTCCGCCGCAAAAGCCTATTCTTCCCAGAATATAGAGGAACGATGCCAGCGGCCAGTCTCCCCTGCCTACGCCTGCCAGCAGGCCGGTAGCCAGGACGCCGAGCAGGGCAAAGCGAAAAAGGTAACTCTTTCGCTTTCCCGTCGCATCGCCCATGGCCCCGAGAATGGGAGACAGGAAGGCGATGATCAGCATGGCGACTGTATTCGTGTATCCCCAGTAACTGCTGGCCCGGTTGCCGGGCAGAGTCGCGGCAGCCACGGTACTGTAGTAGACCGGCAGCACGGCAGCCATGATCGTGGTGGCAAAAGCCGAGTTTGCCCAGTCATACAGGCACCAGCTTACCGCGGAGAGCCTATCCGTATTCAGAGCTTTCGAATGGCCTTGCAATTCATCAGTCATCTATCGGTCAGCCCAGAAAGGATTCCAGCCGCAGGGCACGCCTGCTTTCCAAGATATCATTGGCTGTGTCCACTTCAAGAATTACCTTGAGATCGGGTTTAAGCTCAGCCAGCTTCCGAAGCGTTTTCAGTTCCCGGCATCCCTGGACGATCGGCCAGTGGTCGATCAGGCCGTTGGGTTTCATGCCGTTGGACCGATGCAGATGAATAAAATTGATTTTCTCGATAAGCTCCGGGCTTAAGGTGCTGACAAGCTCGAAGGAGTCAATGCCCTGGGACTCAAAATGGCCGACATCGAAGGTGATATGCCGGGCAAAAGTCTGCCAGAACCAGGGAGCATTCTGTGAATCTCTGGAATTCTCAAGAGAAACGGGGCAGATTTTTTCCAGCTCGGCCAGCCCGCTCCGGTAGTTTTCCTGCCATTCTCCCTGCAGCTTCTGCCGGTCAGGCAACAGCTCATCATGGATAATCAAGCCCAGATCCGCCATTTCGGCAAACCGTTTCACCTGGGTCAGATTGCGTTCGCGGACTACCTGCTGCGTATCGGAAAGGTTCACATCCATAGGATGAATCACAAAGCGTTTACCCGCTGATCTGATGATATCCGCCAGGATTTTTACCCGCTGAATATCCGCCTCTGAAGTCCGAAAAACCGAGATTTGGACCAGCGGCAGATCAACCTGGCTGATCAGTTGGGAATCAAAGATCCGGTACCCGAATTCCATTCTTTTCTCCTTATACAAAGGCAAAGATAAAGATAAATACAAAAGGACACCACAGAGACACAGAGAAATACATAGGGTGAAAAACCTCTGGGTTGCCTTTATTTTTATTGATAATTATGAGGGATTAGCTGCTGCACGCCGAATTACTATAGCAGCTTTGACTTGATCATACTACAAAAATCGCTCATATGGGGATAGATGGCACACATCCGATGGCACGAAGAATGATCTCCCGCAGAGACGCAGAGGCGCAGAGAATGACCGAAAATGATATCCTCTGCGTCTCAGCGTCTCTGCGGGAGAAATACAACACTGCCGTGTCGTCTTTCCCATAAGAGCGACGAAAATTAACCATAGAGGTTTTTACTCTCTGCTTTTCTCTGTATCCCTCTGTGCCTCTGTGTCTCTGTGGTGTCCTTTGCCTTTAGTCTTTGTTTTTTTATAGTATACACAATTGAGAACCGCTATAATCACTGGCAATTGTCTTTGCTGGCCACTGATCACTGGCCACTTCTTTTCCCCCGCAAATCCACCAGGCACCCCTGGCCTTTCTTTATTTTCGCACTATTTCCCGACATTTGTCCAAAGAAACCGTAGCAACTCTCCCATCTCCCCTTGCTGGGTTGATAAACGTGGATACTAGAGACGGGTTCTCCCCTTATGATAAGATCGTGGAAGAAATCCCGGCTGCTCTCATTCCCGGACAGAAGGGGGATGCCCGCCATATTTCTGCCAGTGCAAAGTGAAACGGGATGGTTCTGGATAGGTCCGCTCAGCATCAGTTTACCGGCCTCCTGCCGGTAAATCAGATAGCCGCTGTCCTGGATAATGGGAAAGATGCTTCCTCCGATTTCTCCCTCCCTCCGGCAGGTGGTTTCATAGACCAGAGTCGTTGGCTGATACTGATGCAGACTTCTGGCCGCAGAGCCCTGCTCCGTCAGCCACAAGTCGCTGGTGTAGCCGGAGGGCGGCTCGACCGGATAGCTTATCAGGTTGAGGCCGGCATCGAGCGACACTTCCACTCCGATTCCCACACTGGCCGGATTCGAGGGCAGGCTCTCGTTGCCAGCCTGATCCACGGCAGTCAGAGTCAGGGTATAAACACCCGGTCCTGCATTTGACCACAGGTAAGAGGGGCGGTTCGGATCGCCGAATCCTTCCTGGGGGATCCAGACAGGAGCAGTATCCGGAGATGTCCCGTAGAGCCGGTATCCTGCTATGTCAGGCTCGACATTCCTGCTCCAGCTTATTTCAACCGTCGAGGATATGAAGCAGGTTATCTGACTGGCAACCGGCTGAGGAGCCTGGGTGTCTATGAAGAAGGAGAACCGCTCGTCTTTGTCCATCAATTCCTGCCAGAAGTTTTTGCCTCCTGAAATGACGAGTCTTGCCAGACCATCCCACTGCCTGCTCAAGCCCTGGGGGACCATGAGCATCCCTGTCCAGGTATCATCCGGATAGACGGTTTTGGACCAGGGATTTGGAGCAGCAGGCTGGACAACTGCCGGTTTGCTGCCTGCATCGGTTCCTCCAGGAAGCAGGCAGGAGACAAGTCCTCCACTCGTTTCCGCTTCACGTATCCCGCTCATGGATTGGTCAAACTGAATAATTACCTGAACCTGGCCTGCCCTGATCAGGGAGGCTGCTGCATTTGCCATACCCCGTGCGGCAGCAGCTTGGGCTGCCAGGGTTCCCGCAGCAGCAGGACCGTCAAGCGTCCACTCCTGTCGGTCCTGGACAAGCCTGACCTGAAGGACCCTGGGCTTTCTGGTCCGGTAAGCTCTGCACTCATAGGAGCTTGCATAGTTGCTGTCCTGGTACCTGGCCAGATTGGTCACGATGAGACAGCTCTCGAGAATCGTCCTGCTGTCCTCGGCAAAGCTGAATGTGCCTGCACCGGAGGCCGCATCGTTCAGGGGACTGGAAAGGGGAATACCGGCTACCTCATGCACTTGAATATCCGCCGGATCCGTTTTATCCAGGATGGCCAGGTGACAGACATTCTCTTTGGCGTTGATATTCCTGATCTCCCAATGCACACGGTCGTCGGGCAGGCTATTTGACCGCAGCAGGACATAGTCAGCGGAAAGGTCTCTCAACGATCTTACTGTCCATGCCGGTTCCTGCTGCGGGCTTCTGATCCAGTCTGCCAGGAGCATAGCCGTTGGAATTACCGATTGAGTTTCAATCAGTTCCTTCCCGCCGGGGAACTGTGCCGTGTAGTGGTAGCGAATATCCTGGGAGCTGGCATAGGGATTGAGGTAGTTGGCTATGGTCCAGTTGATAAAGGCCTGCCGGAAATCCAGGCCGATGTGATTCTGGACCGAAACCAGCCCCTGATTGGGGTCTTCGACCAGGGATGCCAGGGGAGTGACGGGTGAGCAGTTGTACTCCATATAATGGGCAAAGAGACTCACCTGCTCGTAGTGGGCGATTACCCGGTAGAGGGCGTTGCGGTTTTGCCGCTGGCCGTTGTTCCAATGGATCGGGCAGCCGCCGAAGCGGTCGTGGACATCGGCATACCCGAACCTGGTCAGGCTGATCTCATTCGGCAGCATCTGGAAGAAGTATATTCCGAGGGAATACAGGTTGTTGATTTCCTCGGCAAATCCGGAGCAGGCTTCATCCAGCCACAATTCCTCCCACTCCGCTCCCCGTCTGACATTGGCTTCGAGGTGCTGCATGTGCTGAAATTCGTGAGCCAGAGTCGCCTTGATCGACAAGAGCGGAGAACCGGAAGAGACATACAGCATGTCAGCACAGTTGCTTACCCGGTTCTGATACTGAAAGTCCAGGATCTTGTCTTCGGCATTGAAGTAGCCGTCAACCGCACCTCCCAGCTCAGTCAGCAGGATAATGAGGTGGCCGTTGCCGTCAATATCGGATAATTCGCTCTTCTCGTCCCGGCCAAAACAGGCCAGATTGGCAGGATAAATTTCGTTCTCAAAGCAGTCGGCTATGGCTTCGAGATCAGGCGGGCGGTCCCAGTCCCGGTCCACATAGTACCAGGCATAGTCCCGCTTGAGAGCAACATCGGCCCTGGCCAGGCGGTAATAGGTCTTGTTGCTCTCGGAGCAGAAGGGGCACTTCTGACTTTCCTGTAAAAACGAGTCGCTGCGCTCATCATCCTCAACATAGAAGCTGATGAAGTTGGGATCACTGCGGCCATTGATCCAGGGAAGATCCACAACTACCGATTCGGCATCGAGATTGCCGGATTCATCCCCGTTCTTCACCGCCCGGACCAGAAACCAGAACCTCTTCCCCTCATCCTCATCTTCCGGCAAGTAACGAAAAAAACAATACTGAGCAGGAAGATCACTCTGCCAGGGAGTAGCTGCCAGCACTTTGCCTGCCGTAGAAAAAGGATTTTGTGTCCCTTCACCCCGGTAAATACGGTAGGAATCAGGAGGCTCAACCGCTTCCTCCCTCCACTGAATATGAATCATACCTGATGCGGTTGACATGACTTTCTTTTCCCAGGCAATCCCCCGGTCGTTGACCGGATTGGCCGGAGCTGCCACGGACAGGGCGAAAGCCACTGCGTGCGGGTACAGAAGAATGGCGCTGATCAGGCACCACCGGAGAGTCATCGCCAGGAGAGTCATCGTCCGGCTGATGGGCATGGCTCTTTTCATGGCTCGTTGTCCTCCTCGTCCCCGCGCTCCCATTGCTTGTGCCGCTCGTCATACCATATCTGCCGGTTCGATCGGGTAGTAAAGGCAACCCTGCCGGTTTTTTCATCAGGCACAATGGCCACAACTTCCTGGGGAAACCTCACCGAGGGCAAAAAGTGCGGCAGGTGCGCTGATTCCGCCTTGACGGGTGTGCAGATCAATGCATCGGGCAGCCCGTTTTTATCAGTAAACCGCGCCCACTCTCCGGTATTTTTATCGATTCTCAGGATCCCTCCCTGGATCGGCTGGAGAGGAGATTCCCGGAAATGCCGCTCCGACTGAAAACCGTCCGGCTGGTGGAGTCTGGCCAGGGATTCCGGCGAACGGGGAATGGAGCGGATGGCCACCCAGACGAAATCCCTGGTTGCCGCCAGGGCAGTAAACTGCCAGAAGTCCGGCTGGTATTTTTGCCGGTACCGGTTTCTCAGACGGGTGAGGTCAGGCTCTGGCATCGATGCTCCAGTCTCTCTGCTCTTGAGTCCCTCCCCCTTGAGGGGGGATGTTAGGTGGGGGTGGATCGGGGAATCATCTTCCCGCCAGGAGCGCCCGGCTTTAAAGTCTGCCGGTGGTTCATGACTCACGCAGAGGGTGAATCCAGGATCTCCCACCAGGGTCTTACTGCCCACGGAAAATCCTGAGCCCGGTTGGGTATATTTGTGCGCATCGTCAGCCGAAATCCGGTTCCCATCCAGGAAGTAAACCGCTTCCCGTGATCGGGAATCCCATTTCACTTCCAGACGGGAATAAACCACAGGTGCCCGGTAATATGTCCAGGTGCCGCTTGCCTTATGATACCGCCGGATGATCTCGGCGTTCCAGTACCAGATGTCCGATGCATCCTCAACTGTCTGCTGTGAATTCGGAGCAGGGGAGGGGGAGGCTGAATCCGGCAGGGCAGCGGATGTCGCGGGGGGACTGGCAGCAGTATCGCGGCCTGAAATATAAGCGGAAGAGCCGCTGGAAAGGGCAGGGGAGCAAAGGAGCAGTGTCAGGGAAGCCATGCCGATCAAGAGGGGCAGGCGGATTGATGAGTCAATCTGCTTCTTGAGCGCCGACATGCGATTCTTCTCCCCCTGTATCCTTTCTTAATCATGTTTTACCTTGCGCGGTTTTCCCAGGGTTAACAACATGAAAAAGGTATTGATATACGCTATAAGTTTAAACCTGTTGCTAATAGATTATAACAGTTTTTCCGCCTGATTGGAAATTTGTATGCTCATAATGTGATAGCCATCACATCATCGCTCATGGCTGGATTCCGTGTTTTGTCGGAAAATAAAACTATTTTTCTACTCTGTGGCTATATCCTTTTTGAGTTTATTTATAAAGCTATCCAAATCATCATGGAGTCTTGCCTGCAATCCAATTGCTTTTTCGACCAGCCTTTTTACTCTCTCGTTATCCATGGGGATTCCATAGGCATGTCTGAAAAAGTGCCTGAAAGCCCTTAATTCATCAAGGATAATGAAAGACCCCTCAGAAATCAGCCTTGGCCTTATCCCCTCAACCTCCAGGGTCATCTTTACCAGAAGCTCCCGGTGCCACCGTTCAGGCTCAGCTAGAGAATTTTCAAAGATTCGGGATACCTCTTTGAAAATATCCTCAATAGCACAATAGAGATTGTGTAATCCATAGGCAGTAAAAATGAGAGCATCACTCGATTTATCAAGCAGATTAACTCGTTCTTCTATCTGCCTCACTATGTCCATTATAATCTCTTCCTGCCTTTTTATAAGAGCGATAAGCGATTGGATCTCCGCCTTCATAGTATCTTTATTCCCTCCTTTCTTATCCTTTCCTCAAAACCACATCCTTCCAGGAGAACGAGATGAATGTCTCGGCCAAGGAGCCCCTCTATTTCAGAGATCATCCTGAAGTAATCCCCATCAGGTAAAGAGATGGCAATATCCACATCCGACCAGTCATAAAACCCCTCCTCCCTGGTGATGGAGCCAAAAAGGTAGACCTCCCTCGCATTCTTATCCTGAAAGTAATGAGTGAGCTTTTCTTTGGCATCTTGGAGCAAGGCCCTTCTTGACTCCTCACGACCTGCCCTTTTTTCTTCCTTTATCTTCTTAAGCAGCCACAAACCTTTTCCCATGGCTTATTTCTCACTTGTGTTTATTTTATCCTTTTGAAGTGAACCGGTATATCCTCCACTGGTAATATCCTCTATAATGCCATGATTTCAACGAGCTTCCTGGCTTCCAGAGTAACAGCCCGGAGACACCGATTCAAAGACTTAAAGGAAGAAATGAAGTTTCAGTATATAAAACAATTATACTCTCAAATTTCAGGGATTTGAAGAACCATTTTCTCAAAAACCACCTACTACAGGTGCAGAATGGTGGCATTCTGATTGTGATAATCTAAAATTCCCCCATTTTAGGGGTTTGTGACAACGCAAAATTCCCCCACCCCTGACTGAAGTTTCCGGTATTATATGGGCAGAAAAAAACTAAAGACCATGATACCGGAGGC
>JBFLZW010000081.1 GCA_040755755.1 bacterium
AATTTATCACGGTAGCTAATCTTGTTATTGCCCAATCTGTAGCTGCAACGATGTTGGGATCATCAAGACTACCCGCATTCCCGCTCAGTAGAGGTGTGCAAGCACCATAAGCAATTCCTTTAACATCTGATCTTGTACTAGGCTATTACACCCATTACCCAGGTAGCATGGCATGTATCACTGTCACCCTCATTTTTGTTATTAGGATCAAAGTATTCAATTGTTCCAAGGTAGGTATGATCTTCATCTACTCCTGTCCTATCTACTACCGCTATTTTGGGAAAATAATTAAAATATTCTTCACAACACCCTGTATAACCATTACTCCAGGCAACATTTGCTTTGACTGTAAGCGCAGACTTATTCAATGCCGGTTCCATCACCTCTGATGAATAAATACTGTTAACATTTATATCCGGCTCTATTTGCCTTACATCATCAAGAGGCATATTTACAAATACCAGCGGGGCATATTTAGACCTATAAATGACTTTATGTCCCCTGTCCTCTAACTTTTTGATTTTACCTTCCTTATAGTTTTAAATGTCCAGATAGTTTTAAATGTCCAGCAAACTTACTTTAACCCGCAAAACCACAGGAGTCTGCCGGTGAAGAAATTCGGGTTTTAATCCTTACTTCGGCAACACCTCAATGGCCGAAATGAAGATCATTGCCCGGAAGGTTTTCTCTTTCCGGCAGACTGTTGGAAAATATTTTATCTTATCGCTATCACCTCCTTTTGCTATGATGTTGTTGAGTTAGGGATTACTATAACCCCTAGCGCCCCTCACCTGCCACAGGGGCTCTCTACCACCCCTCCACCCCCGAAGGGGCAAGGGAGAAAAGCACTACCTTGAGCCCAATGTCAATGGGCATGAGCATCACGAGCGGATAGACACTTGGTCAGTTTGCCATAAGTCCAGAGGAAATTGAAAAATTTATGGTTTACATTCGATGTTATGAAATATAATAATGCAAGTTTGAGGCCATAAATGAAAAATAAAAATACAAGCATTATTTTCCCTTATTTTTCAGCCTGTTATTGCTTATGGACTCAGCAATCCCTTGGAAGTGGATCCGGCCAACTTTTTGGCCGAAAATAGAGTTACAAGCTATTTTTTAATCTATAACCAATTGATTTTGCCTATGTTTTGCTCATCGGCCAAGATCTTGGCCGTTCGGCCAACTTTTTGGCCGATTAAGGCCAAAATCCGATTTGTCCCGGCCAGCATCTGCCACCAGATATTCCCCATTTTCCTTTGGTCAACGAGGAGGGTGAAAATAACCATAACCCCCACCCAGCCCCCCCTCAAGGGGGAGGAGAGTAAAGGAAGGCTCCCATACAAGACGGGGAACATCTAGTCGGGATCAATAGCATAGAGCAAAGCCGCCTGAATATCTGCGTACTCTAACTCAGGATAATCCTCAAGCAATTCATTGGTTGTAACCCCTCTGGCGAGCGCTTTTAAAATTTGCTCCAAGGTTCATATCTCATTCTCAGAAAAATTTATTAATCGATTCCTGCCGATTCGTTCCCTCTGCATTTTCTCCTTATCCCTACCATAACTCCGATAATTTCCGCAGCCAGCAGGAATATCAGAACAGGCTGGGATGATATCGGTACAGACATCGATTGAACCCGGCCTGCCAGAAATATTTCCCGGTCCGTGCCGGATGAGCTCTGCCAGACCACGTATCCATTGTTGTTGATATTCGGAGTCAAATCATCGGAGGAGTTATCGGTAAGCTGGATGGTTCTGCTGCCATTATACAAGAATATCTCGTTATCATGGCCATCGTGTCCATACCAGACCACATACCCTTGAGCATTGATCCGGGGCTGTTCGTCATCAAAGGAATTATTGGTAAGCTGGATGGTTCCGGTACCATTATACAGGTATATCTCACAATCACTGCCGTCATATCCACGCCAGACTGCATACCCTTGAGCATTGATCGAGGGTTCCCAGTCATTAAAAGAGTTAATGGCATTGCCCCTTATCGGAGGAGAAACAATGGATCTATTCAACCCTTAATTCGCATTATTAATCTTGTTTAAGGTTAATAATCAAATTTAATGTCGAAAATTTTCAGATTATACTAGAATGTTGAAATTTTTGCTTGACGATGACGATAAGATGGTTATAATCTATTATAGGTAATCATGGTATATTAAAGATATCTAAACCTGATTCAAGAGGAATGCAATGACAAACCAAAAGGTCTTAACCACTACAGAAGCAATGGAATATTTACGAACTACCAGGGTGACTATTTTAAAAATGGTCCATGAAGGCAGATTAAAAGCCAATAAGGTAGGTCGAGAGTACCGCTTTTTACAGGAGGAATTAGACAAGTATCTTCGCGGAGAAAATGAACCACTCAAGGCGGCCATAAAATGAATGTCAAAGAGGATATCAAAGAAGGTATGGGGAAGATAGCAGGGCCAATAATGGCAGCAAGTAAATCAATTAAGCGGGTTACTCTGAATGACATCTACACTGCCTTCGGTGTAAGCATGAGGAATCATCCCGATATTTCAATCAACGCATCGATATCCTGGGCCAAAAGGTTGATAGCCAAGGGGCTCAATTAAACCAGAGGATAGATACTCTCGATCAGAAGATTGATAACCAGATCGGACAGGTAAGACAGGAAATCGGACAGACCAATCAGAGGATAGATATCCTCGGTCAAAAGATCGATACTCAGATAAGCCAAGTCAGGCAGGAAATCGGACAGGTAAACCAGAGAATTGATAGTCTGGGCCAGAAGATTGATGTGCAAGGCCAGAGGATGGATACCGTTATGCAAGTGCTTATGGAACTGAGCAGGCAGATGCTTGAATTATCCAAACAGAAAAACGCATAGTCTTATCTTGAATATCGGCTCCGGTCCGATCTCGTCCACCGAGCCCGCAGACTTGGCCGTTATGGTCAAATGGTGTCCCTGGAATGAGCAGGTTGGGGGATTGCCTTTTACCCGAATTGATGGTATCATGAGGGGTACCGCTAAGAGAAATACTCGCTCATATACATAATTTATGAAGAGATACCCTTTTTCGTATCTTCAATGACCGAAAAAGGCATCACGTGCTCTCACCGGGTATTCGGGCAGTTATCTTCCTGGTGGGCTTTTTTTATTTCCTTGAATCAGTAATCTTTGTGGTTGTATTTTCCAGCAGCAGTCTGAAAATTACTCCATACATAACATAAATCGAAATCGTCATCAATCGACATCACTCTGAGCGAGGATACTACAATCTGGAGGATTTGAGAATAACATGATAAAAGATTTAACCAAAGTTCGCAACATTGGAATCAGTGCGCATATTGACTCGGGGAAGACTACCCTCACCGAACGAATCCTTTTTTACACCAAAAGGATCCATGCCATTCATGAGGTTAAGGGAAAAGACGGCGTTGGAGCTACGATGGACTCTATGGAGCTGGAAAGAGAGCGGGGAATAACGATCGCCTCTGCAGCTACCTTCTGTAACTGGGGAGACCATTTTATTAACATTATCGACACCCCTGGACACGTGGATTTTACCATCGAGGTAGAGCGTGCCCTTCGGGTCCTGGACGGGGCGATTCTGGTGCTCTGTGGTGTCGGCGGAGTGCAATCCCAGTCCATTACTGTTGACCGTCAGATGAGCCGTTACAAAGTTCCCCGGCTGGCTTTCGTCAATAAATGCGACCGGTCCGGAGCCAATCCTCTTCGCGTGGTCGACCAGTTGCGGGACAAGCTGAATCTCAACGCCGTTGCCATGCAGATTCCAATCGGCATGGAGCAGAACTTTCAGGGAGTGGTGGATCTGATCAGCATGACGGCGATCTATTTTGACGGCGTCCAGGGAGAAATTATCCGCACCGGCGAGATCCCGGATGAATGTCGGGAGCTGGCTGAAGCCAAGCGTGAGGAGATGCTGGATGCAGCCTCGCTCTTCTGTGATGAATTGACCGAGGCTATCCTGGAGGGGCAGGTAACCGAGGACCTGATCGCCAATGCGATCAGGAAAGGAACCCTGGCCCTGAAACTGACGCCGGTATTTATGGGCTCAGCCTATAAAAACAAAGGGGTTCAACCCCTGCTGGATGCAGTGCTTAAATATCTCCCCAATCCTGCCGACATTCACAATGAGGCCATTGACCTTGGCAACAGCGGAGGGAATGTGACCCTCCAGCCCGATCCTGACAAGCCCCTCGTTGCCCTGGCTTTTAAGCTGGAGGAGGGAAGGTACGGGCAATTGACCTATATCCGGGTATATCAGGGGAGCCTGAAAAAGGGAGACACCCTGGTCAATTCCCGCACGGGAAAGAAGATCAAAGTAGGCAGGCTTGTCCGTATGCATGCGGACCAGATGGAAGATATCGAGGAAAGCATGGGAGGGGATATCGTCGCGCTGTTCGGCATTGATTGTGCTTCCGGTGATACCTTTACCGCCGAGGGGATCCATTACTCCATGACTTCAATGCATGTGCCGGAGCCGGTCATCAAATTAAAGATCGTTCCCAAGGACAACAAATCCCAGATCAGCATGTCCAAGGCTTTGAACCGGTTTACCAAAGAGGACCCTACATTCCGCTCCTATATTGATCCGGAAACGGATGAAACCATTATCTGCGGTATGGGAGAATTACACCTGGACGTTTATGTCGAGCGGATGCGCCGGGAATATTCCGCTGAGGTTGAAACGGGCATGCCCGAGGTCGCCTACCGGGAAACCATCTCCCAAAAAGCGGAATTCAACTACACCCATAAGAAGCAGACCGGTGGAGCAGGCCAATACGGGCGAGTGGCCGGGTTTCTGGAACCTTCTGAAGAGAATTATACCTTTATTGACAAGATTGTCGGCGGAGCGATCCCGAGAGATTTTATCCCTTCCTGTGACAAAGGCTTCCAGTCCTGCCTGAAAAAGGGAAGGCTGATCGGTTTTCCGATCACCGGCGTGCAGGTTACGATCGATGATGGGGCCTATCACCCGGTTGACTCGTCGGATATCGCTTTTCAACAGGCTGCCCAGGGCGCTTTCTGGCAGGCGTATGAAAAAGCCCACCCGATCATTCAGGAGCCGATCATGAAGGTATCGGTCGAGGGACCTTCCGAGTTTCAGGGAGCAATCATCGGAGGATTGAACCAGCGCCGGGGAATCATTATCAGTACTTCTGAAGACGGATTCCACAGCGTGGTGGAAGCCGAGGTGCCCCTGGCCGAGATGTTCGGCTATTCGACCGCTTTGCGTTCCGGAACTCAAGGAAAAGCGGAATTTACCATGGAATTTTGCAAGTACAGCCCCGTTCCCCAGAGTATTGCCGAGGAGCTCAAGAAGAAGTATCAGGAGAAAAACTTAAAGAAAAAGAAATAACCAGGTAACCACATGATCCTTGAGTTTACAAGATTTGCACCATTTGTTTTCTCCTCATGTTTTATTTGAAAGTCCCCCGCCTCCCATCGAGTAGAGGAGAGAAAGAGGGGATTTCATTAGGAAAGGAGAGTCCATGATTCTGAGTGAAATGGAACAAAAAAGCCCATTTCGGATTTTTGAAAAGTCGATTCGCGGCGGATTGGGAAAGGGTAACATCGGGATTTTTATGGCCCGGGCCGGCGTCGGAAAAACAGCCTGCCTTGTTTATCTCTCGCTGGATGACATTGTGAGGGGAAACAAGGTGCTCCACTTTGGAGTTGAGAAGAGCGTGGATAAGGTCAGGGCCTGGTATGATGAAATCACCAGCAATCTGGTCGAGTCCTTTCACCTTGACAACGCCAATGAGCTTCGGGAAAAGATTGAAAGAAACCTCATTATTATGAGTTACATGAACCATACATTTTCCGCGGATAAGATGAGATCCTCTATCCAGACCATCCTGCAGCAGGGAGGATTTACTCCTCAGGTGATTATTGTCGATGGTTTTGACTTCGAACATGCTACCAGGGCTGAGGTAGAGTCATTTAAAAAGATTGCCGAAGAGTTCAGCGTTGAGATATGGTTTTCAGCCCGGACCCATAGAGAAGGCCAGGTCCTGAATGAACACGGCATTCCTGCCCCCTACAGCCAGTTCGAGGAACTGCTGGGTGTTATCGTCGCCCTGGACCCGGTGAAGGATGCCATCTTCTTGAGGCTGCTGAAGGATCATGATAACCTGAACCCTTCCGCGCTGCATGTCAAGCTGGACCCCAGGACCCTGCTGGTGAAGACCCGGTATACGTGATGCCGGGGATGGAGCTAAGTAGAATGGCACTTACATAAGAATTAGTAATTCTCCCGCAGAGACGCTGAGACGCAGAGGATATCATTGAAAAGTAAAAGTAAAACAAGTTCCTCCTTGTGCCTTTTTACTTTTTGCTTGCTTCCAGG
>JBFLZW010000082.1 GCA_040755755.1 bacterium
TTTGGAGAAGGGAAGGTTGCTGGTAAGCATAACCGTGCCCCTCTCGTAGCGATCGGCCAGCAGAGTGAACAAAACCTCCATCTCTTCTCTTTCCTGTTGCACATAGCCAAGATCATCAATGACTAAGGCTTCAAAATTAGCCAGCCTTTTCAGAAGACGAGGAAGCTGCAATTGCCGTTTGGCTAAGAGCAACTCCTGAACCAGGATACTACAGGGGGTAAAGTATACCCTCCTTACTTTTCTGCGAATAAGCTCCTGGCCTATGGCACATACCAGGTGGGTTTTGCCACTTCCGGGGTTCCCGAACAGGAGGACATTTTCTCTGCGATCCACAAAGGAACCCTCCAGCAGAGTACTCACCTGATGAGCCACTTTGCGAGGCAACCTCTTGAGGTCAAAGGATTCGATGTTTTTCTCAACCGGCAATTTTGACTCTCGCAAAAGGCGTTCTATACGTTTATTGTGTCGTGTTGTACATTCCAGTTCCACCAGTTCCAGAAGGTACTGGCTATAGCTCAGTGATTCCTGTTGGGCCTTAAGGGCTACCTGCTGGTAGCATTCTCTTATCGTGGCCAGATACAACTGCTTCAGATACGTGGCCAGGAGGATGTCTTCTTTTTCAGGCATGGGCTAACACCTCCTCCTTATGCTCTTCCTTCTTCTGCTCTCCCTCCCTCCTTTCCGCTTCCTCTTTGAGGATAGCACTGAGCAGCTCATCGTATACCGTCAGATCAACATCATCGATTAGCACCTGGGCTGGAGACGCTGTCTGCCGGGCTGATTTTATTATAGTTTCAACTGCCTCGGCTGTGATCTGCTGACCTTGAGAAAACAGCTCCCTAAGGACGGATTCCGTCCCGCTTTCACCTTCTTTGGCGGCCAGGTCGAGAATTTTCAGATACTCTTTGCTGGCTCGATTGGGGTTATACTGTACCAGCCAGTCATAGGCCATTCTGAAATAGCTGCTTGGAAAAAGATCGTCTCTGAAGCGGTAATTTTCAAAGGCCCCCGGTTTTCTTACCAGCCAGTCGATGATATGCCGGTACTCAATCCGGTGTTTGCCTGCTCCCTTGAATCGAGGTATGGTCTCGATCAGTTTCTGGGCATACCACACCTGGATCTTATCAGCATAAATATGCACTCTTACCCACTCGCCAATGAGCCGACTGTCGAGTGAATAGATATTGTGCTGTACATGAATGGTGCTGTTGCGGCTAACCCTCACATCCTGCTTTTTATAATCATCAAGCCTTGCGGCTGGCAGCGGCTTTAGCGCCTTTGCCTCCTCCTCAAATCGTTTGCTTCGTCCGGCATTGAGCCGCTCAAGCATATGCTTGATAAAATTCTTATACTCTTGCCGATCGGCAAAATCACGACTGCCTCGCAACAATAAACTCTGCTCCACCGCTCTTTTAAACCGATAGTGGCGCTGCTCTACATCTCCATTCTCATTGGCTTTACCTGCCTGAATCCTCTCCCCCGATAAACCATAGTGGCTCAGCAATGTCCGGTAGCGCACAGTAAACTCCTCCGGATTACAATCCTTGTTCACTGCCGCCGACAGCCGGTCCGTTCGATGCCTTGCCGGAACCCCTCCAACTTCCCATAAAGCATTTTGCAACCCTTCACTCAAGCTCTCGAAACTTTCTGAAAAACATACGCTTACAGTCTCCCAATTCGAATAGGTCAATACAAAATGGTACATCAGGTGATCAAATCTCTCTCCGGCTATGGTGACGCCCAAATCGGACATATCCGTAAAATCCGAGGCACACACCCGCCCAGGGTGATGCTCCTGCTCAAAAAATACCTCCTTGTGTGGCCCCTGTGTGGCTCGCCACTTCTTTATCCTCCTTTGCAGGGTACGCAACTGATTATGGGAAAATTTCCCAGGCTGCTCTCTTTGCATACTCTCAAAAATAGTCTTGGCCTCAAGCCCAGGATTAATCTCCAGCATCTGCTCTATCTTCTCCCACTCCCTCTCAAATGGATCTTTCCTCGTCCGCCACGTGTGCTCTTTCCTGCACTCACTGGGTAACTTCGCAAGCCGTAAGTATTTGCCTGCCGTCTTCCTGTCCATTCCAGCACCCGATGCGGCTACCACCTTCGTCTTCCCCTTATTGATGAGCATTCTCAATCTCCTTACCTGCTGATCCGTTACCATCCAAGCCCCCCTTTCTTAGCTATTGGCTTGGATAGTTTAACTCTTTTCTGCCCTCCCCGTGGGGAATTTTAATTGTCGCCGGTGGGGAATTTTAATTGTCGTCCATCA
>JBFLZW010000083.1:0-9690 GCA_040755755.1 bacterium
GATAGGTCTTGCGCGGATCCCAGGTCAGACCGGGCTGTACGGGCAGAACGGTGCTCGGCTTGAGGTTACTGACAATCGGGGTGGGAAGTCCGGTCAGAGGATTAGTCGGCGAAAGAGGCGGAGACCATAGCGGCCATAAGGTATTATAAGGTGGGAGGTTGATCCAGTTCGCTGCCTGAACCATCGATGATGAAATCAAAACCAATCCCATGAGGATTGCCAAACTCAAGACAACTCTCTTTAACCAATTTTTTTTCAAATTCATAATCAGAATCTCCTTACAGAACTTTTTGCGCTAAACCATGCTTGGGGAATCATACTCATGAACACAAACCATTAATGGCCACATTATCGGGGATTTTTCCATCTCAAAAGCCCAAGCGGGATCTTTCAAGACTCTCTCACAAGCATTTTCACTCTCTTTTGGGTATATTCCTCTCTTCTCCTCTCATGATCAACGAAAGGTTATCATTGAGTTAATAATACATGTTGCCGCACTTAGCGCATCTTCCATCACCCCCTTTCCAGCAGAGGCATGCGTATCTTTTATCGCTGTCTCGCCGCAGTTTGCAATCCCGGCAGATACCCGGTATCGATCCATAAATTCTCTGATCATAAATATCATGGTCATAAATTTTATGACCACCAGACATAGCACTGCCTCTACCTCACCGCATGAAGAAAATCACAGCAAAGCCTTATACAAGACTCTCCCTGAGCGATGGAGGGCCATGATCAGGCTAGTTTGTTACTCCATTAATTAAAGATTTCTTCAGGGAAGAATTTTTACAGAATAAATACGATAGAAAAAACTACCATCAAGATTTGGTAATTGCCAGATTCGATCTGTCTCTCAGAACGTATTTTATAATATGCATTTAATATGCCAAATTATTACAAAGAAAACCAATCTTAACAAATTATTGATTTAGCTATAATTATATGCCTTGCCACCCGGACAGGATATGACGCGCGACAGACAAACTATAGGAAAAAGATTACACATATGAAAAAAAATTAACTATCTCCATTCAATCATTGATTTTCACTTCCCAGGGAGGATTGAATCTGGTCCAGAAGATCCTTGGCTGGCTGAAAATCCGGTTTGACCCGCAAGGCTGCCTGCAGGTATTCGATACCCCTGGACAGATCCTGCTTCCACAGATAACAGTTAGCCATATGAAAGTACGTGACCGGATTGTCCGGGTTGTTCTGTATCGCCTGGCTGTATTCGGCAATGGCCCGATCAAATTCCTTCTGCTGAAAAAAAGTGAATCCCAAATTGATATGGGCAGCCTCGTTGGCTGGATCGATCTCCAGGATGCGCCTGCATTCTTCTATCCCCAGGTCTGTCTGCCCCAGTGCAAAGTACAGCAGGCTGAGTTTGATATGTGCATTCAGATGCCTGGCATCTTTGACCAGAACCTGTTTATAGATGTTGATGGCCTGCTCACTGTCTCCCTTATCCTGACAGGCTAATCCCAGTTGAAACAGGGTATCAATGTTGTCCGGATCAAGTTTCAGGGCAGACTGATAGGCATCGATAGCCTGGTCGAATTTTTGCTGATGGTGAAAGGTAACACCCAGACTGATGCGGGCCTTCAGATTTCCGGGATCAAGCTCAATGGCTTTTTGCAGCGATTGAACTGCCCGGTCGGAATCATTGAGACGAGAGTAGCACAGACCCAGGTTATAGAGAATCTCGGCAGACCCCGGCTCCAGTTGCTGCGCTTTCTGGAACTGCCGGAGCGCCTGAGAATAATCCTCCTCTTTCAAAGAGATTATGCCCAGGGCATTATACGCCTTGGCCACATCGGGATCGATTTCCTGAACCCGGCTGATCTCCTGTCTGGCCAGGCTGTATTCCTCCTTCTGAATGTGAACGTCTGCCAGGTTCAGCAGGGTATCGACTCTCCGGGAATCGAATTTTAAAGCCTGCCGTATCTTTTCTTCCGCCTCGGTAATCTTTCCCTGAGCGAGATAAATGGCTCCCAGAGTATTGTAGGCATCCACGTTCTGGGGATCAAGCTCAATCGCCTTCCCGGCATGCTGAAGAGCGGCTGCATAATCCTTCTTTGCCAGATAAACACCGGCCAGGCCCCGCAGGGCCTCGATGTGCCTGGCATCCCTTTTCAAAGCCTCGTGAAAAGCCTCGATGGCCTTGTCGTATTCACCGCTGTAACTGTAGAGAACACCCAGATTTTGATAGATCTCGATAGATTCAGGATCCAGTTTCCGGGCTTTCTCGATCTGCTCGAAGGCTTTCTCTTTCTGCCCCAGCTTCAAATACACCCCTCCCAGGTTGACATATCCGTTCAGGTAAGCCGGATCGAGACGGATGCATTCCAGAAATTCGTCCCGTGCCTTCTCGAATTGTCCGGTTTTGTTATAGATGAAACCAATCATAAAGTGAGCGAATACATCCTTGGGATCGATCTCCAGGCTCTTATGGAAAAAGCCGATAGCCTGGTCATATTCGTAGCGCAGGTAATGATAGGCAGCCACATTGAAATAGTTGAGAACGACGACCATATCCTTGGGATCCGGATAATTACCGATCTCCTTTTTTACGGGATCCTCCTGCGCCGGTGCGGTCCACAGATACCCCAGGCGTTCGAGCCTGCGCCGGGTATCCTCATCCATGACCATCACGTGGGCTTTTTCCCGGGAGCCCTGGAGTGAATACTTTTTTTTCATTCCATCCAGGAGCTTCTCCATAACCGCGACCTGGTCCTGGCGGTAGGAAAAGAGGTTGGAAAGCTCCCGTGGATCGTTTGCAAGCTGGTAAAGCTCGGGTTTCGGGGCCTTGACATACTTCCACTCCGATGTTCTCACTCCCTGAAGCGGGCTCCAGTGATGATTATAGAAGGGGAAATAGGTTTCACAGTAAATCGCCTCCTTATCCGGATCCTGGGAAGAAGCCTGTCCCGCTGCTGTCTTCATCGACCAGAGAGACTCACCCTGCATTTTGGAATCGGCCAGATGAATCCCGGCCATATCCAGAATCGTGGGCGCAATACTCACACTGCTCACCTGACGCAGGAAACGCTCAGCACGGGGAATTTTTTCCGGATACCTGATGATAAGAGGGACATGAATGGTGCTGTCATAGACAAAAACTGAATGACTCGGCTCCCCATGCTCTCCAAGGCTCTCGCCATGGTCCGCTGTAAAGCAGATCAAAGTCTGGTCGAAAATTCCCAGCTCTTTCATCTTCTCAAACAGCCTGCCCAGGCAATCGTCGGTATAGGCGATTTCCTGGTCATAACAGGAAGCCAGATTGGCCGGGTCATCGCAGCCCTCTATTCCCCTCCCGTAAGGTGCAGGGGCATGATAGGGCGCATGGGGATCGAAGCAATGAATGAAGAGGAAAAACGGGCCGGGCTGCTTCTGGTCCAGCCAGTTACCGGCAGCCCCGATAACCTCTTCAGCCCGCCTCTCTTCAAACAGCAGGTCCGATTTCTTCCCCTCCAACTCCATCTGGTCATCATAAATGTCAAACCCCTGGTCAAGGCCAAAGCGGGAGTCGAGCACAAAGGCCCCCACAAAGGCAGCGGTTTGATACCCCTTGCTTTTTAAAATCTCGGCCAGGGTCAGGCTCTCCTCTCCGAGACGGAAGGTCCCGTTGTCCCGGACATTATGGGCCAGAGGATACTGCCCGGTCATCAGGGTGGCATGACTGGGGAGGGTAATCGGAACCGGCGTGTAACAGGAAGTAACCAGCATACCCTCTCTGGCCAGATGATCGATGTGAGGGGTCGGAATCCCCCGATATCCATAGCACCCCAGATGGTCGGCACGCAGGGTATCGATCGAGATCAGAAGAATATTGGGAAGCGGCTTGAGGTTTTTTCTTTCTCCATCTCCCGGCACAAGGACATTCCTGCTGACCGGCTTCCTGGGCCAGCAGCCGGAACTCAAAGCAGCCATGAAGATAACCGTCAAAATAACAGCTCTTTTTCTCGAGTATGCTACCTGCATATATCCACTCTCCTTGAATGTTGTCCAATAATTGATCTGTCCATGATTCTATCAATACCATTTCCTTATAGAACAGGGGAGTATTGGTGATATGGACTGATTTAACTATTTGTTCTTATTATGTTTTACCTTTGGTAAAAACTTATGGCACAGTTATTGCTCTCCCTGTGAGCTGAAACAAGAACCGGACGATGGGTTCCCTGTTCATGATGACGTACCGGCATCATAATATCCTGAAAGAAAGGTGATGAGACAGTTGAATAGGCTTATTTCCCGTATCCGTGAAAAAATCCATTTTATCACTTCATCGGCATTCTTGATAGTGACAATCTTTCTTTCCGGGTCCTTTCTCTTCTTCACCTCTTCCCTGCCTGTTTATGGCTTGTACTTGGAACACGTCCTGGTCAGCGGAGGAAATCTCGATCAAATCCATCCCCAGGCTGCCTATTCAGGGCAGGGAACGATGCTGGTGGTCTGGGAAAACCTCAACAATGGAACATCCGATATCTACGGCCTTATTCAGACCAACAATCAGCAGCAGCAGGCAACACCTTTTCCCATCTGTACTGCCCAGGGCGATCAGAGATCCCCGGCAGTAGCCTGGAACGGAAACAGCTATCTCGTCATCTGGGAAGATACCCGCAACGGGAATGCCGATATCTACGGCACGAGGATAAACAGCACGGGCAGTGTCCTGGACAGCCCTGCTTCCCAGGGGGGCGGTGTGCCCATCTGCACGGTCGGTAATGACCAGATTCTGCCTGCTCTGGCCTGGAACGGCCAGGATCAGAATTACCTGGTCATCTGGCAGGACTACCGGACCACGCCAGCCAAAATTTATGGCATGAGGCTGACCGCCAATATGCAATTGCTCGATGGCACTGCCGCAAACGGCGGCCTGCTCATCGCCGCAGGCGGAGGGACAAATCCTCACCTGGCCTTTAACGGAACAGGTTATCTTGTGGTCTGGGAATACCAGACCAGTGAATCCTCCTGTGATATTTATGGCTGCCGGATATCTCCATCGGGGCAGGTAACAGGCAGTCCGGCAATACCCATTTGCATAGGCGAGGATCTGAAATTCAATCCCATGGCCGTTTCAGACGGGCTGGATTTTCTGGTAGTCTGGGACGTCCATCTCCTGGATAATTTTACCGATATAGCGGGCATTCTGGTTTCCGCTGATGGGACCCCCGACTCCCGGGGGCCTTTTTTCATCGCCGAGGCCCTGCAGAACCAGACGAATCCTTCAGCCACATGGTGTGGAAATCATTACCTGGTAGCCTGGAAGGATGGCCGGTTCGGGAAACCTGAAATCTGCTCTGTCCGCCTGAGCAGCGCAGGCAGTTTTCTTGACAGTCAGAGCAGGTTTTCCGATTCCAATCTGCTGCATTTATGGGGTTTTTCACGCCTGGACTCTCCCGTTGCAGCCATATATAAGGCCGACACTAAAGAATATATGCTCCTCTGGGAGGAGAACCAGACGAATAATTATGATATCTATTCCTATCGCTTTCAGGCCACTCCTCCTCCGGTCCTTTCCTGGACCGGAGAGACCAATTATCAGAACGGCGGGGTCAATCCGGCCAGCGGCCCGGCGGGGACTTCCTTTGAGTTTCGGGTCAAATACCAGAACACGAGCGGCTCCCGCCCCCAAAAGTTTCAAGTCTGGATCGATCAGGATGACGATGGCATCTATTATATCAATCCGGCCAGTCCGATTAAGGATAAAATCATAGACATGGAGGAGTTGGGAAATAATTATCTCCAGGGAGTTATCTACAAAGCCACAACCCCCGTGGAATATGTCGGTACCGGAGATGGCAGAATCAACTACCGGTTTGTTTTCAGCGACGGAACAAATGAGGCAACGGGAGAACCGACCAAGAGTCATCAGGTTCTCCTGGGGAACAGCCCTCCCGCTCTGGAGTGGATGACCACTGCCGGATATGAGTCAGACGGAGTAAGTCCGGACACTGCCCCGGCAGGCACAGCCTTTACTTTTAAGGTCCGCTATCGCGATCTGGAGAATGAGTCGCCTGCCGTCACCGAGGTGTGGGTCGATGTAAACCGCAACAATACCTATGAGCAGGATGAAAAATTTCTCATGGAGGCCATCGATACTCAAAGCTTTTCTGCAGGCCGTGGATATCAGAAGTCGATTTCCTGCCTGTATCTGCCGGACTCGAATACGGTCGGCACAGTCAGTATCAAGTACCGTTTCAATTTTACCTGCGGCAATACTCCGGTCGCAGGAGAACCCGCGAACGATCATACCTTTTCCCTGACTCCCTATCTCTCCGTACCCGTTCTCTCCTGGGTCAGCGAGCCCGGATTCACCAAGGGTGTTCGCTTCAGGGGTGAAGCGGCAGGAAAAAACTACGAATTTCAGATCTCCTATCAGGATCAGGACAATGATCTTCCGGCCACACAAGAGGTCTGGATTGACGAGAATGGAGACAATAACTTCAGCCAGAATGAAAAGCATGTCATGGAAGCGCTGACCCCGTCAGATACGGTTACAGCAGATGGCAAGATCTATCGTCTTCTGATTAACATCGTCTCTTCGGCAGCAGGCAGCATCTCGTATAAGTTCGTCTTCTCGGATGGGAAAAACATGGCTATCGGCGAGCCTTTTCTGAGTGTCTCACAGCTTGCAGTCAGCTCTCCCGTTTATCTGACCTGGACCGGAGAGCAGGGTTATCTCCAGGATGGGGTTAATCCGGACAGCGGTCCTGGCCGGTCCCAGTTTCAGTTTCAATTTCAGGTGCAATATGTCAATTTGCACGATTTCCCCCCAAAAACCAAGAAACTATGGCTGGACGTAAACAATGATGGTATCTACCAGGGGGCCGAAGTCCACGACATGGAAGAGCTTGATCCCCTCGATATGGTCTATTCCGATGGCAAGATATATACGAAATCGTTATCGATAGTTCCTTCAATAACGCCGCCGGTCAGTCTGAAATACCAGTTTATCTTTCAGGATATTTATTCCGAAGAGGCTACCGGCGAACCAGCGCAGGGCTTGAAGAGCGTGCTTGTCCTGGATCCGAATGCCCTGGCAGATCCCAATACCCCGGATCCGGATTCAGATCCCAACAGTCCCGATGACCCGGATGGTACGGCTAATCCGGCTGATCTCTCTCATTCTTCCACCAGTGATGTGCACCGGGAGCTCAAATCATCCCAGGGAGGATGCTTCATCCGGTCCCTGCTGAAGAGATATTCCCTGCGCCGGTAGTACTTGGCCGCGCTACCCAATCATACTCCCACACCACCACACAATAAATTATACCCTTAAAGTCATAGATATTTTCCTCCACCCTGCATAAAGGGATGATGCTGTATCCGGCAGTTGCCCCTCACTGCTGTTCATCCGGCTGGAACTAATTATGCAACTGTGGCTTATCGGTTTAATCATACAAGACGTTAAGGAGGGGAAAGAGAGTTTACTCAGAAAAAAGACATGGTTTTAAGCTGGAGGTCTGGGTTCTGAAAGTCAGGTTGAGTAAAGTCAGGGTTAGGCAAGGTTGAGGTTAGGTGAAGTTGAGGTTAGGTGAAGTTGAGGTTAGGTGGGGTAATTGTAATTGAACCAGCTCAAGGTTATAAAGGGTGAAAATCTGGCTGGGGAAATTTCTTGAAGCGACCATACTGTTTGCCCTCGGACGCATGGATTCTGAAGAAGGCAAGCCCGTTGGAAAAGCAAGCCCATATGACGATACCATCAGCTCATGACTGGAGGAAGTACAGACAATGCTTAACAAACCTTATCTTTCAGTACAGCCGAAAGGAAAGGACAATATCCGGGTATTTCGTCTTTTTGTGAATACCCTGGTACTCGCCCTCATTTTCGGCACAACAGTCCGGATTGAATATGCTCACGGCTATTATGGCGTGCCCGGCAATTCATATTATCAGCCATCTGCCTCCGGCTACTATAATACCGGCAATACATACTCTGGTAACACTTATACTGGCTATCCTTATTCCTACAACAGCAACTCGTATACTCCATCATCTTACTACTCGAATACCTCTGCTTATAGCACTGCATCACCCCAGAGTTATTATTACCAGAGTGGTTACAGTCCGTCGAGTGCTACCGCGTATACCACGCCGCAGTCTTCCTTTTATTATCCGAACAGCTATGCGGCTCAGAGTACGTATTCTCCTTATACATCTTATACATCCAGTGCCGCACAGGGATATTACGCCGGCGGCTCATCCGGCTACTACGCGGCATCGAATAATTCCTATTATGCCGGATCTTATGCTCCTGCCGCAAACGGTACCTCGTATTATTATCCGGCAGGCGCAACCTATTCTCCGAGCGCAGCTACCACCTACTATCGGGGTCCATATTCTACCGCCGGTTCAACTACCTATTATCCGGCTGCTCAAACCTATTATCCGGCCGCTGCAGGATATACTACCGCCGCCGTAACCGATATAACCGGTTCATATCAGGGCAGGTGGGTGAGAAACTACAGTTCCACCGGTGCACCAACCTCCGGAAGGACCACCAACACCGGTTCAATGCGGTCAAGCAATGGGACTACCTCTGCAACCGCCGGCACTTGCGGTGGCGGGGGCGGAGGCAATGGGACCGGTTTTCAGCCGATTACTCTTGAGCTGACACAGGTTGCGGCAGCCGTAAACGGCACCGTTACCTTCTTTTCCGATAATAGTGTCGTGAAAACGATTCCGGTGAATGGAACACTGGAAAGCGGCGGTATTCTTAACCTTAACGGCACAACCGCTGGAAGTGTCTCTGACCCTATTCTTTACGGTATAAAAATTACTGCCACAGTCCAGGGGACATCCCTCCAGGGGGCCTATACCCTGACAAATACGGCAACCGGTACCAATATAGAATTAGGCACTTTTTCGGCAAGCAAATAGGCTCCCGTCATGAAATCCAGGCAATATGCCTCATGAGGCATATTGCCTGGATTTGCCTTTCCCTCCATGAGGCTCTCCACCCGCTCAGCCACCCCCAGGCTTTATCCTTGAATTCGATTTCGCTTGATAATGGATAAAGTTTTTAGTATGCTAATTAATCGGAGAAAATCAGCTTCATAAGCCTTATGTCAGAGGTATAATAATTATCCTTAATTGACAGTCTTGCAATACAGCATGAGCTCCCCAACCGGCAATACCTGAACGATTAAACAAAAGAGCGTATCCAATAATCCCGCAGCATTTTCTGTTGCCTGATAATACTGGCATTCCGATTGCACTCTTACCCGGCAGAAGGATTAAATAAGTTATGTCCCAGGTTTTGAAAGGGGGTGTAAATCATTAGCATGCGGATGGAGGATGATCTATAGAATTAATTATTATCTATAAGTTACATCTTCAGTTAAAGGTAATAAATTAGACTAACGTAACGTATAAGTGTGAGGGAGTAACAGTGGAAAAAAAATGGTTTTTGAAGGCACTCGTGGTAGCTTTTTCAATATCAATCATAAGCTCATTAACCTCATCTGCCCATGCTCAACTGGGATTGAGCAGTCTCTACGGCAGCAGTCTCTACGGCAGCAGTCTCTATGGTAGTGGGCTCAGCAGCCTCTATGGCCGGGGTATCTATGGCGCTGGACTCTACGGCGGGCTCTACGGCGGTGGACTCTACGGCGGCCTCAGCAGCCTCTATGGCGGTGGCCTCAGCAGCCTCTATGGCCGGGGTATCTACGGCGCTGGACTCTA
>JBFLZW010000083.1:9790-78723 GCA_040755755.1 bacterium
GGCCTCAGCAGCCTCTATGGCGGTGGCCTCAGCAGCCTCTATGGCCGGGGTATCTATGGCGCTGGACTCTATGGTGGACTCTACGGCGGCATGATGGGATTGAGCAGCCTGTACGGCGGTCTGCTGGGCGGTGGGTTTTCTGGCACCAGCCTTTTGGGAAGCGGTCTTGGCGGGCTTCTGGGACTTAACAGCGGCAATGCAGCCTTGCAGGATTACCTCCTCAAAGTGACCGGCCTTGATGGAGGCCTTGGAGGACTTGCAGGTTTACAGCAGACTTACCTGGATCTTATCAGCCAGATACCGACAACGACAACGACTGCGGTGGCCCCTGCAGTTACCCCGGTGACCCCTGCGGTCACTACTCCGGCACCTTTGGCGACGACCATACCGGCAACTACCGTAGCACCGGCTACGACAACAGTCCCGGCAGCAGTTATCAGCGCGCTCGGGCTGTGGTAATTTCAAGAGTGGTTATGACTGGATAAAGCTTGATTCTTATCCAGTTCTCATTCATAATAAGCGGGAAATTGAGAATCTCAATTTCCCGCTTATTTTTTTTTAATAGTGCTTCATGAATTGGGAAAAACGCATGCACAGGGAAACAATGGCTCATTTCAGGGCCTGGTTTTTTCACTATGTAACCACCTTTTATTCTTCATCGGAGGAGCAGCAGCGGAATATTATCCTCAAGGAGCAGCACACCCTGCGGGTGTGCCGGCAAATCCTGAGCCTGGGACAGGAGCTTGGCCTCAGCGGTCCGGATCTCTTCCTGGCCGAGACTGCGGCCTTGTTTCACGATCTTGGCAGATTCCGGCAGTGGCAGCAGTATGGCACCTTCCGGGATGATCGGTCCGAAAATCACGCTGCCATTGCCTTAAGAGTACTGGATGAACACAAGGTTCTGGCTGCGCTCATCCCGGAAGAACAGGAACTGATCCGGCAGGCAATCCGCTACCATAATGCCCTGCATGTTCCCGATCTTGAAGACCCCAAGGCCATGCAGCTCATCCGCATGCTGCGGGATGCGGATAAGCTCGACATCTTCCGGGTGTTTCTCGACCATTTTTATTCTCCTCCTGACCAGAAAAATTTCTCGGTAGAGTGGAACCTTCCGGAAACTCCCGGCTATTCCGGGGCAATAATGGCTGATCTGAGCAACCATCGGATATCTTCCCTGGCTCATGTCCGGAATCGAAACGATTTCAAGCTGCTGCTTCTTGGCTGGATCTTCGATATCAATTTTCTCCCTGCGTTCCGGCAAATTCTCCACCGCAAATATGTGGAGCAGATTTGCAGGCTGCTGCCGCCGACTCCCGAAATTCTCAACCTCGAAACAGAGCTTTTGACCTATCTGCGGAGCAGGGAAGATTAAACCACTAAAACCTCTCCCAGCATGAGTTTCCGGCAAAGGTCCGGAATTACCTCAAGATGATGCAGCACGCGGGAGGAAACGATATCCTGGTATCCGGCAGCGAGGCTTTTTCCTTTTCCGGGGATAATCTCAACGGCAACCAGAGCGGGTTGGTTGACCGGATCACCGATCCGGCTGGTCAGCCAGACAAAAACTTCGCCTGCCCCTTCGAGATGGCGATAAAGATCATCAGCCAGGATATACGCCAGGTAGTTATAAATTTTCCCTACATGGCTGAGGGGATTTTTCCCTGCCGATGCCTCGCTGCTCTGCGGCCGCATCAGGCTCATCAGACCGTTCACCTGGTTGCCCCGTCCGACCTGTCCGCTGTCTCCCTGCTCGGCAGAGGTCCCGGTGACGGTGAGGTATATTCCATCTTCACCTTTTCCCCGCTGGTCCAGGGTATTGAGATGGATATCCAGGGAGGTGGTATCAAACCGGGACTTGACAAAATCATCCACTTCCCGGCTTACGGCTTCCTTGAGACTGAAGTAATCACTCTCACTGGCTATAAAGCGGTCCACCATAGCCAGGGCAATGGTCAGGTCCAGTGACCGCTCTCTTCGGACCGCCATGATTTTGCTATCCTCACCGGCAGCCGGAAATTTTTCCCGAAAACGGGCTGAATTGAGATACCGATCGAGTGCCAGGACCAGTTCTTCAACCGGGGTGTGAGGAGCAAACCCCACGGTTGCCGAGGTATCGTTGGCTTTGGGCATCTTCCCCTCTTCGTAAGTGAAGATGCCCGTAAGTTCCCTCGATCCGGGATTGAGTCCGTTCTGGAAGGTCATGTGCCGCTCCGGGTCCAGGTATCGGACATTGCGGCTGATCCAATTCCGGGCTGATCTAACGACCGTATCCCATATCGGCAGCTCTCGTCCCAGGTATTCAAACGTGGCCCGGTCTCCGATAATCATCCGCAGGGGAGTAAGGACCTTTCCTCCGCCAAAAGCTACCGCTGCCCTTCCGGCAGCCAGTAACCCCTTATCCAGGTTATAATGAAGGATATGGCCGGTATATTCCCGGTAAAGCAGGTTCAGGGCACGAGAAGCTTCTTCCATCAGAGCGTCACAGATAGAGTCAGGGTGCCCCTTGCCTTTCTTTTCGACAATCTCAAAAGGCTGATCCTTCACGGCCAAACGATCCCCCACCCGTATGGATAATGTCCCTCCCGGCTGGCTGCCAGGCATATCTTAATTTCCCACATACGAGGAGGGAGTAATCGCAACGGGTATGGAAGCATTCCTCTGATGCTGAATCCCATTGGCCGTCAATTGCCCGATAACCTGATAGATGCCCGGACTGACCTGCTCCCCACTGTTATTGACCTGAGGCCATTCCTCCTGAAACTCCTCAACCTCACCAGGCTGCAATTCCATCGAAGTCAGTGCCTGAATATACAGGGCATGCCTGGACGATCTCCAGACCTCGATTCCAGACATGTCGACGACGGAGAAATCCACCTGCCTGCCGGAAGAAAAATTCAAGACTACCGGCTCACTGCCGGTATTGATTACGGTAAAGGACACCAGAACACATTCCCCGGGTGCATACTGCACCTTGTCAGTCTGGATATCGACAGCAAGAGATGCTCTCTGCCCGACAGAATCGTCCAAAGCTGCCCGACAGGGTGAAACAGTGAGAAAAACAATAAGGCATACTGCAAGATATAGATACTTCTTCATCTTCCTTCCCTCCCTCCAAAACCTGATGGCATGTCCCATTCGACATGCCCCGCCGTGTATAACCTGTCTCCAGGCTATTCTTTAAAACCTGATTTTCTATCGGCTGGAAAAAAGTATCGGCAGGAGTCTTGCTTGACTGTTATATGCGTTTTCAACTGATTAACGTATCGTCTCAAGGTTCTCTCTGAAATAGAGCCTCCCTCAAGCCCTTTAGCCTGTAATTTCCACAATCTATCACAGCCTTGCAAGCTTCGGAAAAATTCCTTATATCGAAAACCCAGGTGGACTTGTGCAGAACATACTCTGCGATACCGCTGCCTGCTGTGAATAAAATTTCATGTATTTTTTCATCTAAATGACTTATTTATTTAATATTTGTAAATAGGCTGAAAATAATTTCACACATCTGGTTTTATTTAATGCCTTCTCCTTACTATTTATCTCTTTTTTTCTCTTCTTACTCCATTTAAATTTATTTTTTAAGCTAAGGCCGTTTAATACAGAGTTAGTAAATGATAAAAATTGTTACCTGGCACTCGGTTTGCATAATATACATACTTTGTAAAAAGGATGTCATATTTCGATTATGGGCTCACCATGTTCTGAGTGAGAGATGCTCCCTGTGTCAACACCCGGTTGAAGGGGCACCCGCTGGTTGGGTGCTCCACTGATTATCTTGACGAAAACAGGCATATTAACAGCCAGACGGCTCTCAGAAAAAGAATGTTATGGTATTTCTGAACAACCAGACAAAAGACGAAGGGCTGATATCAAGCACAAAAGAGCTTTCCGTACGGGGATGGATACTCATTCTCTGCTTCCTGCTTCTCTTCCCCGATTATCTTTTCGCCCTTCAGGATTGTTATAAGGTAGGAACGGAAGATATCTTATCCATAACGGTCTGGAATGAGCCGGAACTGGATAAGACTGTTGTCGTTGCCCAGGATGGGACAATCAATTATCCCCTGGTGGGGAATGTGCCTGTGGCCGGTTGTACGGTCAGGCAGATCGATGAACGGATCACCCGGCTGCTGGCCGCAGATTACCTGGTAAATCCGGAGGTTGATGTCACGATTAAAGAATATCATAGTCAAAAGGTTCTGGTTCTGGGCGAGATATTGCATCCGGGCCTGTATGTTCTCAGCGGCCCGACCTCCCTTCTGGAAATCATCTCCAAGGCTGGCGGCGTGAGCGATAAAGTGGGCAGCAGGGTAAGTATCCTTCGATCCGGTCCATCCGGGAGAGGGGGTAAAGGAGAGGAAAAAGAGTCCGTTTCCCTCTCGATTGACCTTGAGGAACTGCTCAAAAAGGGAAACCTGGCCGGTAATATTGATCTCTATCCAGGGGATATTGTTTTTTTGGCAGGCAGGAAAGACAGTGATATCTCAGAACAGCAGGTATATATTTCCGGGCGGGTGCAGAAACCGGGTGCCTATGAATACCAGAAAGGGCTCACGGCTCTCAATGCCTGTATCATGGCCGGAGGCTTCGAGAAGGACGCGGCCTCGAATCGGACTATTTTAACCCGGAATATTGCCGGTCAGCAACAGATAGTGAAGATTAATCTTGACCTGGTCAAGGACGGAAAGCGGCAGGATATCCAGTTGCAGCCCGGAGATCGCCTGTTCGTTCCCGAGAGCTTCTGGTAAGTGGTCAGTGGCCAGTGGCCAGCAAAAAACTGATAATTGAAACTTTGAACTGATAACTTCTTTACGGAACGGCTCATGGACTCTCAGCACAAGGAAACTCATTTACTTGATTATCTTTACATTCTGCGCAAGTGGAAATGGCTCGTATTTGCCAGTCTGTTTATCACCGTCACTCTGGTCATTATCGGCAACTATACCCTCACTCCTATCTATGAGGCTCAATCACAACTGGTTATCGATAAAGACAGCAGCCGGTCGATTGTCAGTGGACAGGAGCTTGAATATCTGGATTACGAGAGTTTCCTGTCCGAGAGTCTGACCTTTAATACGCAGTTCAAAATGGTGGTCAGCTATCCCGTACTTGAGCGGGTAGTCAGGAACCTCCACCTCAAGGAGCGCTATCAGAATCAGAGGGCTCCGCAGGCCGGACCGGGTTCTTCTCTCAGGGAGAGCATTCTCGATAACATCATCAGGCTCAGGGAAACGGTGAAAGGCTTCCTGCCCTCTTTGGGTAAGACTGTGGACAGCCGGACCGGGCAGCCGGATATCTCCCCTGAGCAGGAAGAAAAACTGGAAATGATTGCCCTGGTCAACAGCCTGAAGCGAAAAATCAGTGCAGAACAGGTTACCGAAACCCGTCTGGTCACTATCACCGTAAGTGACGAGGATCCTGTCTGGGCACAGAGGATTGCCAACGGTGTGGTAGATGCCTGCATCGAATATGATATTCACACCCGGTGCAGTGCTGCCCAGAAGTTTGTGGATTGGATTTTATCGCAAATCAATGACATGAAAAGGAAGCTCACTGAGTCTGAACAGGCTTTTTACCGCTTTAAAAGCGAAAACAAAATCTTCTCCCTGAGTGGCAAGCAGGGAATTGATACCCAGAAAATCGGTGAGCTGAGTGCTTCCTATATCAAGGTCCGGACTGAGCACATGGAACTGAAGGCACGGGTGGCTGAACTGGAAAAAATCATGGCCAGGCGAAACGAGAAAACACTCAGCCCCGGGCTTTTAGGTGATCCGGTCCTGGTAGACCTGAGCAAAGAGTTGACCGATGCACAGATTCAGCTCTCTGACTTGAAAACCCGCTACAAGGACAAGCATCCAAAGATAGCCAATTTAGCCAGTCGGGTAGATATCCTGCAGGATGAGTTCAACAGTAAGCTGAATAAGGTATACAAAAATCTCCTGATTGAGGAAACGATCCTTCAGTCACGGGAGGAAGAGCTGCAGAAAGCCATCAAAAAGCACGAGGAGGACGCTCTTTTGACCAACCAGAATGAGCTTCGCTATGCAGTCCTGGAAAGAGAGCTTGAAACGAATAAGGGCCTTTATGAAATCATGCTGAATAAGCTCAAGGAAACCCAGATCAATGAAAGTGCGGGGAAGTCAAATGTCCGGCTCATCGAGCCTGCTGATTTGCCCCGGTCTCCCATCAAGCCGAAAAAAGTACTGAATGTCATGCTGGCAGTAGTTGTCGGGCTTGTGTCCGGGATAGGTCTGGTATTTCTCATGGAATATATGGAAACCAACATTAAAACGGAAGATGACGTGGAGCTTTATCTTCATCTGCCGGTTTTGGGAATCATACCGGAAGTAGAAAGGATGGGAAGATCATCATGAGCGGGCCAAGGGGAAAAAACCATAAAGGGCGCACTCATTCAGACAGGAAATCGTATCCACTGGTTGTGGAAAAGGATTTATCCACCTCCTTTGCCGAGTCCTTCCGGACAGCCCATACGAACATTCACTACTCCCTGAATGGAAAGATCGGGAAACTCCTTCTGGTCACCAGCAGCCTTCCTCAGGAGGGTAAAACAACTACCGCCGTAAACCTGGCACTGACCATAGCTGAGGGAGGTCAAAGGGTACTGCTTGTCGATACGGACCTGCGGATCCCTTCTATTTACAAAATCTTCGGACATGACCGCAATCGGGGGCTTACCAATATTCTGATGGATATGTACACTGCTGATCTGACGGGAGGAACCCTCTCTCAATACGGACCGGGAGACTTGCTTGCTATCCTGGGCATTCAGGGAAAGAACGGTTTGTTGAACATTTCAGAAAACGGGGATGTTTATCATCTTTCATTTCGGAATGGACATCTGGTCGATGTCCAATGGAAAAACCGACCGGTGGAAGAGCGGCTCGGATCAATATTAGTGGAAAGCGGCCGAATCACCCTTGATCAGCAGGCCCGTGCTCTGAAGAGACAGGCAAACACCCGCAAAAGGCTCGGCTCCATCCTGATAAACATGAACCTGATTTCTCCCCAGGAGATCGAGGGACCGCTGAAACTCCACGTGTCTGAAACCCTGCAGCGACTCTACTCTCTGAAAGGCGGAACCTTTTATTTTCAGGATAGAAATTTATCGGAGGACTGTCAGGCAATCAGCCCGCAGGGGGCTGATCATTCCTGCTTCCTCGACAGTATACGGGGAATGACCGGCGAGAAGGAATATATTCCTTTCATTAACCAGAGGATATCTCTCTACATCCAGGACAGCCCGGTGGATAATCTGAAGGTTTTGAATTCAGGCCCGATTCCTTCAAATGCTACGGAGCTTCTCGGCTCGCGAAGGCTGGCCGAGCTAATCGCTATTCTCAAGGAGAAGTTTGATACTATCATCTTTGATTCACCTCCGCTGAATTCAGTTAGTGATGCCTGCATCCTCTCGTCCAAAGTCGATGGTGTTATTCTGGTCGTGCGGGTGGGTCAGACGAATCGTCGGGGAGTGCAAAAGGCAAAGCAGCACCTGGAGAATGCGGGCGCAAAAATTTGCGGAGTAATACTTAACCGCCTGGATATTAAAAAGGGTGGTTATTACTATGATTACTATCGGTATCATTATGGACATTACCAGCAGCCGGAGATCGGTTCATCCGGCCGCGATTAAATTTTTTGTCTGTTTTTGATTGTGTGAGCATAAGGGCCTGAAAAGGCATATTCCCCTGCGCTCAATAAATTGCTCGATAAAGTTGACAGCACCTAATTGCAGGAATTGTCGTGACCGTAAGTGGCCTTGGTTCCCGGCACTGAGAGGGCGAAGCTATACCTTGATTTAATATTCTTGGAAAATGTCCTTCAACTATGGTATGCTATCCTTTTACATTTCAGGATTAACGCTCAACTGGAGAAAGGAGATATACCATATGGCACTTTTTTTAGTCACCGGAGGTGGAGGATTTATCGGTTCGAATCTGGTCAAAGCCCTTCTCTCCCAGGGAGAGCGGGTGCGGGTACTGGACAATTTTTCAACTGGCAAGAGGGAAAACCTCACCGGTGTTCTCGACCAGATCGAGCTGATCGAAGGGGATATCCGAAACCCTGAAGTGGTCAACCGCTCGGTTCAGGGGGTGGATTATATCCTCCACCAGGCAGCGTTGCCTTCTGTGCCCCGCTCGATTGCTGATCCGATCTCTTCCACGTCGGTCAATATTGATGGAACCGTAAATCTTTTAGTAGCGGCAAAAGAATGCAGGGTGCAAAAGTTTGTCATGGCTTCTTCCTCTTCAGTTTACGGAGATAATCCAACGCTTCCCAAGCACGAAGGTCTGCCTCCGAACCCCCTGTCTCCCTACGCTCTAACCAAGCTTGCTGATGAGCAGTATTGTCAGATATTTTCCCGTCTCTACGGTCTCAAGACCGTAGTTTTGCGCTACTTTAATGTCTTTGGTCCAGGCCAGGACCCTAATTCCCAGTATGCGGCGGTGATCCCGAAGTTTATCATTTCTCTCCTCCGGGGGCTTCCTCCAACGGTCTTTGGGGATGGGGAGCAGTCGCGCGATTTTACCTTTATTGAAAATGTCGTTCAGGCCAACATCCTCGCAGCCAGAAGCGAGGTATGTGATGGGATGCCGATTAATATCGCCTGCGGTCAGCGGATTTCACTCAATGAATTACTGAGAGAGCTGGAAACCATCCTGGTGAAAAAAGTTACCCCTCTCTATCAGCCCCCCCGTCCGGGCGATGTCAGGCATTCCCTGGCAGATGTCGAGCGGGCCAGGACCTATCTGGGCTTTAACCCTCTCGTGAATATCCGGGAAGGGCTCAGAAAAACTGTTGATTGGTTCTCCCGGTCCTGGTAAGGATATTCAGGACCAGGAAGCAGCAGGAAATTATTCAGGCAGCCACCATGAAGATAATTTTGATTTTTCCTTCTCGAAGCCGCAAAAATACCTATTCAAGCAGCAATCCAGGGCTTCGGGAATTTTTCGATACGAATCAATATCTTCCGATGTTTTTCCTTCCAAGTCTTTCTCTGCTTACGATCGCTGCCTGTACTCCACCGGAAATTGAGATCAGGCTGATTGATGAGCGGATTACGCCAATTGATTTTGATGAGCAGGCCGACCTTGTCGGCATCAGCATCATGACCGAGCAGGCACTGCGGGGGTACGAGATTGCCAGGGAGTTTAAACGGCGGGGCGTTATGACCGTCATGGGCGGCATCCACGCGAGCGTTCTTCCTGAAGAGGCAGCATCTCATTGCGATTGCGTTGTTATTGGCGAAGGAGAAACTCTCTGGCCGAAGCTTTTGGATGATTTCCGGAAAGGCTCGTTCAAGCGGTTCTATAGCAATGAGGAACAGGTTGATATTCTCAAGTCCCCCATTCCGCGGTATGACCTTTTATCATCGGGGACATACAATGTTATCCCGACTCAGACAACACGGGGCTGTCCCCTTGACTGCTCTTTTTGTACAGCAACCAAGGTCTATGGCCCTCGGTTTCGATGCAAAACTGTCAAGCAGGTCATCGCTGAAGTTGAGGCCATTCAGCAAATATCGAAAAGCCAGCGTATCGTCTTTAACGATGACAATATGTTTGTTGACCGTAAAAAATCCTATCAACTCCTTTCAGCGCTTATTCCGCTGAAAATAAAATACTTCACCGAGTCGGATGTCTCGATAGCCGAAGATGAGAAATTACTTGATCTGATGCAAAGAAGCGGCTGTGTCACCGTTTTTATCGGCTTTGAGAGTTTAGTGCCTGAAAACTTGACTTCGCTTCACCACAGCCAGTGGAAATTCAAGCGCCTGGCAAGATATTCCGAAGCATGCCGGAAGATCCAAAGCCGCGGAATCCAGGTACTTGGGGCTTTCATTGTCGGATTTGATCACGATGATAAAAATGTTTTTCAGCAGCTTATCGATTTTACCCTCGAAAATAAAATCCTTGGCCAGTTCCATTTTTTGACTCCTTTTCCGGGAACCCGGCTGAGGGCTTCCCTCATAAATGAAAAAAGACTCAAGCCCGATCATAGCCAATGGGATACGTATAGCTGTTTCGATGTTGTCTTTGATCCACTGAAGATGTCGAGGGCGGATCTTGAAGCCGGCCTGCTCCGTGTCTATCAGGCAGTATATGGAAGAGAAGCTCATCTGGAAAGATCTCGCTCTATGATCGATATTTTCAAGCGCCTTAAAGCGTCACCGCAGTAAAAAACCATCCACCATCCAGAATCAAAAATGTCCCTTGTCATTTCACCCAGTGAGTTAATTGTTTACAGAAATGAAAAAAATATATATTATATTCTTAACTTAAAAATACAATATTAATCGTCAGACATTATAAGGATATTACTTATGGACGAAATAGAAAATCGAATTAAAAATTTTATTTTTGAAAACTTTCTCATTGGTCAAAAAAATCGGGAATTGCAGAACGATATTTCTTTCCTTGATGAAGGGATTATCGATTCCACCGGTATGCTGGAGTTGGTTGCCTTTATTGAGGACACCTATGGTCTTGTAGTTGAAGATGAAGAGCTTATCCCCGACAATCTGGACTCTGTCAACAGGATCATAGCCTATCTGGAGAGAAAGGGATGTCTGGCATCGAAAAAATAGGGGTTAAGAAAAATGCTGCTGCACAATTTTCTCACCGAGAGTGCTCAAAAATACCCTGATAAGGTCGCTGTCATTTTCAGAGGGCACCGGATTACTTACGGGGAGTTAGACAGGCAGGCCAACAGGCTGGCCTGGGTTCTGATTGCCCTTGGCGTTGAAAGAGGCGATCGGGTGGCCGTATTTCTTGACAATTCCCTGGAATCGGTGGTCGCCCTGTTCGGGATATTAAAGACCGGGGCTGCTTTTGTCATGGTGAGCGCTGCCGCAAAAGCCGGAAAAGTAGAGCTTATCCTGAATCACTGTGGAGCCAGAGTCTTAATAAGCCATAGCGGCAAGCATGATGTTTTGGACAGTCTCGCGGTGCCAGGTCTGCTCAAAATCATTATCGGAGAAAGCGCGACCCGGCAGAATCCACAGGATATTTCATGGGCGGAGGTTATGGCCGCCTCGGCTGATCATTGCCCGACGAGACAAAATATCGATCTTGATCTGGCTGCTCTGATCTATACCTCAGGCTCTACCGGTGATCCCAAAGGGGTTACGCTGACTCACCTCAACATGGTTTCTGCTGCCACATCTATTATCAGCTATTTGAAAAATACGCCTGATGACATTATTATGAATGTCCTGCCGTTATCCTTTGATTACGGCCTGTATCAGGTACTTATGGCGATCAAGTTCGGGGGTACGGTTATCCTGGAAAAATCCTTCCTTTACCCTTATGCAGTGATCGATAAGATGATCCGGGAGAAAGTAACCGGTTTTCCCCTGGTTCCGACCATAGCTGCCATGATCCTCCAGCTTGAGAGTCTGAAGAATTATGAATTCAATTCCCTGAGATATATCACCAATACCGGGGCAGCGCTTTCTGAAAACCATATCAGGAAGCTTCGGAGTATCTTCCCGCAGGCTGCCATCTATTCCATGTACGGACTGACCGAGTGTAAGCGGGTTTCCTATCTTCCTCCGGAAGAACTGGACCGAAGGCCGCATTCCGTGGGAAAACCGATGCCGAATGTGGAAACCTTTATCGTTGATGAGCAGGGGAGGAAGGTTGGACCGGGTGTGGTTGGTGAACTGGTGGTCAGAGGGTCCAACGTCATGCGGGGCTACTGGTGCGACCCGGAAGAAACGGCCAGAGTCCTGAAGGCTGGCCGGTATCCTGGCGAGACGGTTCTGTATACCGGCGATTTTTTCAGAATGGATGAGGAAGGATACCTGTTCTTTGTAGGCAGAAAAGACGATCTCATCAAGACACGGGGTGAGAGGGTAGCCCCGCGGGAGGTAGAAAATGTCCTCCACCAGATAGAGGGTGTCGTGGAGGCAGCAGTTATCGGGGTCCCTGATGAGCTTTTGGGCCAGGCTGTCAAGGCATTCATTCTATCTCGGGAAGGTAAGATTCTTGAGGAGAAAGAGATTATTGCCCATTGTGCGGCAAGGCTGGAATTTTTCATGGTACCGAAGTACATAGAATTTCTGGAAGAATTTCCCAGAACCAGTACAGGAAAAATTGACCGCAAAGCACTGGCAATGGGAGAGAGGAGGCATAATGAGCAGTTCCCTGATAGAGAAAGGCTGTGAGCATTTAGGAGATAAGGGGGTTTTTAGCCGGCAGGTATTAAAGATTGACCCGCAGGTTGAGTGCGGCCGCATCTGTGCCTTTATTCAGGACCAGGTCGTAACCAGGTTTAAACGCCAGGGTGCGGTCATTGGCCTGTCAGGCGGCATAGATTCAGCGGTGATATCGGAACTTTTGGTCCGCTCCCTTGGTCCCGGACGGGTGCTGGGGCTCATTCTTCCGGAAAGGGAATCCAATCCGATCAGCGAGACCTATGCCAGAAAACAGGCGGCAAAATTAGGCATCAGGGTTGAAAAAATAGATATAACCAGGCAACTTGAGGCTTTCGGGGCTTATGAGCGGAGAAATGCCGTTATCAGTTCGATCTTTCCGGAATTCGATGACTCGTACGTTTTCAACATTTCTCTTCCCCAGAACATCCTTCAGAAAGACAGACTGAGTTACCATTCCATAACTATTGTGGATAAAAATCAAAACCATAAAACTGCCCGGCTGCTGCCCAAAGACTGGCTGGCCATTGCTGCCTGCCAGAATATCAAGCAGCGGGTCAGGATGATTAATCTCTACTTGTGGGCTGAGCAAAATAATTACCTGGTCTGCGGAACCACCAACAAATCTGAAGCAGACCAGGGCTTTTTCGTCAAGTTTGGCGATGGCGGAGTGGATATCGAGCCTATAGCTTATCTCTATAAAACGCAGATTTTTCAATTAGCCAGATACCTGGGGGTCATCGAGGAAATCATTAATCGGACGCCAAGTCCGGATACCTATAGTTTGCCGGTGAGTGATCAGGAATTTTACTTTTGCCTTCCTTATGAACTCTTGGACCTGCTCCTCTACGCTCAGGAACATGAGGTCCCAATCGCCATGATTTCTGAGGTTCTGTCTCTTTCCGAAGAGCAGATTGCCCGGATATTCAAGGATATTCAGGCCAAGGCCAGAGCCACCTGGCACCTGCGGGCACTTCCGCCATCGCTTGACCATAATCTGGTCAGGCAGTGAATCAGGCCGGAAACGGATTATCACCCATGAATTACTGCATCAGGTGTGTTCTTCCTTCTACCTTCCCCGGTGTTATCTTCGATAAGCAGGGTATTTGTCAGCATTGTCTGAGATACCGACCGCTCCAGCTCAGGCAGCAGATGGAGAAATACCGCTTAAAATTCGCCGCTCTGATCAGAGAATATCAGGGCCGGAGCGACTATGACATCCTTGTGAGCTACAGCGGCGGCAAGGACAGCAGCTTTACCCTTGATCTTTTTAAGAATACTTTCGGTCTGAGGGTCCTGGCCTTCACTTTTGACAATGGCTTTATATCAAAAGCCGCCCTGGAAAATATCGGCAGGGTAGTGGAAAGCCTTGGTATTGACCATATCCTGGTTAAGCCAAGATTTGATCTGCTCACCAAGATCTTCGCCGCCGCAGCCAGAGAGGAGTTGTATGCCAGGAAGACCCTGGAGAGGGCAAGTCCCATTTGTACTGCCTGCATCAGCTTTGTCAAGTTTATCGGCTTGCGGCTGGCCGTTGAGAAGGAAATCCCTTTTCAGGGGTTTGGCTGGTCGCCTGGCCAGGCTCCTATTCAATCCTCGGTGATGAAAGTTAACGCCGGTTTGGTGAGCATGACCCAGAAAGCTCTCCGAAGTCCATTAGGCACGATAGTCAGCCAGGAAGAGCTTGAGCCATACTTTCTGACCGAGAAACACTTCATCCGGGAAGCACATTTCCCCTGGAACATCCATCCCCTGGCCTTTCTGGAATACAGCGAGGAGAAGATTTTCCACCGGATAGAGGCTCTCGGCTGGCGAAAACCCGACGATACGGGAGCGCACTCCACCAATTGCCTGTTAAATTCCCTGGCTATCGAGAATCATAAGGAAAAGTATCACTTCCATCCCTATGCCTGGGAAACAGCCGGTCTTGTCCGATCGGGCGGAATGTCGCGGGCAGAGGGCCTTGCCAGGATTACCCGTCCGGAGCCGTCATCAATGGTTGAATTTGCCAAAAACCGTCTGCATCTGGCCTGAAAACAGCCACGGGAGTATATCATGAGTAGCCTGAAAAGTACCGAGTTACTTGCCTTTCTTGTATGTCCCCTGTGCAAAAGAGATTTAGCTGAATTCGGCAGTAAATTGAAGTGTACGTATTGTGCCAGGGAATATGGAATTAGAAACGGTATACCCTTGCTGTATCCTGATACGATAGATTTTGAACACTTACGAGAAGAAGAAAACCTGGCAAAGATGATGAAAAATCTATCGTTCAGTAAAAAAGATCAGACCAGTTTGATACAGTGGGAAAAATCTAAACAGGAATTTTGGGATATGGTGCAAGGTAATATAGGACAGCCTCCCAAAGCTTTTATTAATATCGGATGTGGTTATGATAACTCTTTTAGTATTTTAGAAAAAAATGGATATATGTTCATTAACTTCGATATCGTTTACGATATGCTCTATGACCTCCAAACTCAACATGGGTCAAAATTCTGTGTTGCCGGAGATATTAATTACCTGCCCTTTCGGAAACATTCCTTTGATTATGTTGTTTCCATCGATGTCATACACCATGAATATGATAAAGCAGAGGCTTTACTCAGGTCCTTTCATGAGCTACTAAAACCCGGCGGCATTCTATTCCTGGAAGATCCAAATGCCTGGGGTATGTTTCAATTTATAAAATCAGCATTTCTTCCCAGACCCCTATACAGGTCTTTGCGATCTTGGTACCACAAATTAAAAAATCCTCATAAAAAACCGGCAGATTATGAATATGCCTTAAGCATATGGGCTGCCAGGAGGATGTTGAAAGATTTAAGCTTCACAAATATAACAGCTTATTCAAACAATGCCTATCCCGAATGGCTCTTACATAAGAATTAGTAATTTTCCCGCAGAGACGCTGAGACGCAGAGGATATCATTGAAAAGTAAAAGTAAAATAAGTTCCTCCTTGTGCTTTTTTACTTTTTGCTTGCTTCCATGCCGTTGACACATCGGGATATCCCGACTTTCATCAGGCCCTTGCCGGATTGGTTGCTCTCTGCGCCTCTGCGTCTCTGCGGGAGATCGTTTTCCCCTGTGCGCTTTGTGTTCTCTCTATATTATAAGCTTAGCTTATGTAAGTGCCATTCTGCCTATCCCTGCATAGGACCTTTCGGCTTACGGGTGTATAAAATGGCTGACAGAATTGAATGGATAAAAAAATACCACAACTACCATTACATGCTCAGTGCAGTGAAAGAAACGGAGTAATTGATCAACCTGTCCATGAACCTGGAAAGGAGAAGAAGGAGATATATTCATGCCGCGATCTTTGTTACCGCAGGATTACACTGTCAATGGTGGAGTTCTGTTCGAAGATTTTGAAAATTTCGGTGAATGGACCCCAATAGGATCAGGGGGAACCCTCGAGGCAAACCTGAATCAGCATCGAACCGGCACCCAGTCACTGAAATTGAACGTAACGACAACTGGATCATGGATCATGGCTCGAAAGATTTTTCCCTCAGCAACGGATTTCCGAAGCGCAAGCAGCAGGATGCATTTCTGGTTTTACTGTCATACCGATCCATCAGTAACCCTGCAGGAAGTCCTGGTTCAGTTTACCTCTACATCTGACCTCAGCAAAAGTTTCAACTTATCGCTCTGCTCATCAGATTTACATACCGGCTGGAACCACCTTGTTGTCCCACGGGATAGATGGCTTAACGTCAATAATGAATCCTGGGCTGCGATCATCAGGATGTATTTCAAACTGGTTGCCAAATCCGGTCAGACAGTCAGCATTTCCGTTGATGAGCTCCGCCATTCTACCGAGCAGTTACCCCGCTGTGTTATCAGTTTCGATGATGGACACCTCTCAGCCTATACCGAAGGGTACAGCTATATGAATTCAAGAGGAGTGCGGGGAACGATGTATATCATACCCGCGATGGTTGGCAGTGAAAATTATATGACCCTCGAGCACCTTGATATCATGAATGCGGCAGGATGGGCTTTAGCTAATCATTCCTATAATCACCCTGGAGCTCCTCTCTATCTGACTGGATTATCTCAATCGCAAATAGAGAATGAAATTCAGCAGTGCACTGCCTGGCTTATCAACCACGGGTATTTGCGGGCAGCTTATCATGTAGCCTATCCCGGAGGAGCATGGAACAGTGATGTTTTTGCTGCTCTCAATGCTACAGGGATGCTGACGGGAAGAACAACATGGGCCATACTTCAATATATTCCGGTGGATGATTTTAAACTTTTAAAGAGTAAGTCTCTTGACATCGGGACAACCCTGGCAGCAGCCAAGGATTGGCTCGATAAAGCGATTACTCAGCAATCGACCGTATTTTTCCATGGTCACGTTCTCACTTCAACGGCTGGACTCAATGCCTGGGCAATTGCTGATTTTCAGGCATTAATTGATTATATTGTAGCCCGCAATATATCCTGCCTCACGATTGATGAATGGTATGAGGGACTGACCAATCCACGGTATAGATCATCCGCGCTCTAATCCAGAGGAGTCAGGAGTCAGAATAAGCAATCATCCTCTCCTGACTCCTGACTCCTGACTCCTGACTCCTGAATAAAAGTATAATACTCACCCGTCGTTAGCATAATGTCTCTCAGACAATCTGCCATCCTTGGCGTCAAGTGGGAAAGTTTTTCTAAAGCCACGGTTATTGGCATTGAATTCCTTCGGCTGGCTGTTCTTACCCGCATGTTGAGCCCGGCAGACTTTGGCCTGAAGACCATGATCATGGTTGCCATCGGGTTTGCTCAATCCTTCGAAGACTTGGGTATCAGTAACGCTGTTATCTACCGCCAGGATGTAACCCATCATCATCTCTCCAGCATTTACTGGCTCAACCTGATAGCCGGAATAGCTCTGTTTATCTTTGTCTGGGCGGCCACGCCACTGCTGGTCCTGCTGTTCAACGAACCGCGGCTGGCGGTTTTATTACCGTGGGAGGCGCTGGTCTTTATCATTACTCCTCTTGGACGGCAATTCCAGACCTTGATGCAAAAAGAGTTGCAATTCGATCGCCTGGCCAAGGTCGAACTGGCCTCAGCTATCGTGAGTGCTGTGGTGGCAATTTTCTTAGCCAGATTCGGTTGCGGGGTATTTTCGCTCATCTGGGGGGAAATATCCCTGGCTGCTTCAAAGGCAGTGCTGTCAGCCTGGCTCTCCTGGAATATCTGGCGGCCAGAGCTTCACTTTCAGAGGAGTGATTTACAGGGCTATCTCAGCTTTGGCATCTACCAGATGGGAGAGCGGGGCATGGATTACCTTTCGGTTAATGCGGATTATCTGGTGGTCGGACGATTCCTGGGGTCTAAGATCCTGGGAACCTACATGCTGGCTTACCGGCTGGTGGCTCTGCCTATTGCCAAAATCAACCCGATTGTAACCAGCGTGGCTTTCCCGGTCTTTGCCAGGAAGCAGTCGGATAATGCCACCCTGCGCCGTGGATACCTTGAAATGATCAAGTTACTTGCTCTTACTGTCTTCCCGATTCTCATCGGCCTCGGGATAGCAGCACCGCTTGTTGTACCGTTGTTTTTCGGTGCGGGCTGGGCAGCGGCAATCCCTCTTGTTCAGATCATGGTTCTCCTCGGAATTTTGAAGACCATGATGAATCCGTCAATATCAATACTCTGGGCCAAGGGACGAACGGATATCGGATTTCTGTGGTACGCCTCCGTGGCTCTTATCAACGTCATGGTATTTTGGTCTGTTGTTCAATACCAGGGGGCTTATGGGGTGGCCTGGAGTCAGGTCATCCTTTATATCGCCTACTTCATATTTTTCGGATCAGTTGTTTTACGATTCGTCATCGGGCTTACCTGGTCAGAGTATCTCCTGGCCATAGCCTGGCCAGCAATAATGAGCATGATTATGGGAGGAATTGTTCTCGCCGCTTATGTCTTCCTGGCCAGACTGCCTATTGACAAGCCTTGCTTTTTGCTTGGCCTTACCATAACAGGAGCGATCGCCTACGGGCCGGCAGTAATCATGCTGGAACGTAAATTTTTACTCGAGATATGGAGTCTTATAATCAAAAAGAAACAGGTTACTGCTTGACGGGTTATGAATCAAGGGAGTACGACACTATGAACATCCTGATCATTGAGGCTTATACCGATGCTAACGTTGGATCTTCGGCCCTGGTAGAAAATTCCATCAGGATCTGTCAGATGAGGTTTCCCGGCAGCAAGATTCAGGTTATGGCCCATCATCCCCAATCCCTGGAGAATATGCATGGCTGTAAGGCTGTTCAAGATGTCTATGATTACCCCTTGCTTCAACCCAGAGGGAAGCAGGTAATCTGGCTTATCAGGCAGTTAATCTGTATGGCTTTGGCCTGGAAGATGGCAAAAAAACGGGAATGTACATTGAGGGTTCCCGGTAAAATTCCCCAGTGGAACCTGGAAAGCTTTTTCTGGGCTGACCTGATTATCAGTATTGGTGCTGAAAGATTAAATGACAAGTTTTATAAGGGCATTCCCTTTTCCGTGTTTACCTATCTGCTGTGCAAGCGCATGGGTAAAAGGGTGGTGCTGTTCCCTCAGACCATCGGGCCATTTTTTTTCATCTGGTCCAGGATAATCATAATCAAGGCTCTTCGGGCGGTGGACCAGATTTATGTGCGCGATGAAGAGTCCTATCGAATTGTGACCGGACAGCTCGGTATTGACTCAGCTAAAGTGATCCGTTCACCGGATATGGCGATACTCCAGACACCGATTCAACCGGCCAGGGCAAGAAAATTAATAAGCCTGAAGTCTGAGGAGAAAGTGGTAGGCATCTCGGCCCTTCGCTGGAACTATTTCAAAAACAAGGCAGAAACTCCTTATGCCAGTTATCAATCGTATCGGCGGGAAATGGCTCACCTCGCGGATGAGCTGATTGACAGATACCGGATCAGGATCATATTTTTCCCCACCAACTTTCAAGTTCACGGCTGCCGGGAGGATGACGTCAAGACTGCCGAAGAGATCTATCATCTGATGCTCCATAAAGAAAGGGCCATGATTATCCGCAGGCTTCCCTCACCGGCCGAACTCCAGGGAATGCTGGGATGCTGTGAAATAAATATTACCACCCGGATGCATGCCTGCATTCTTTCCACCTGTGCCTATGTACCGACTATTTCCGTAAATTACCTCTTTAAGATCAAAGAGTATATGGAATCGCTGGGCTTGGGTGCTTTCTCCATCGATATTGAGGACTTTCACGCAGAGGCAGTGCTCCCTCTGTTTGATCGGTTATGGGGAGAGAGGGAGTCCTGGCGGCGGCACCTTACGGCTGCTGTAGCCCATAAGCGCAGCCTGCTGATGCAGGCGATGGAAGCTCTCGAAGCCTGAGACAACTTCACAGGATGCGGAAAGCTTGAGTCGTGTCAATCAATATAGTTAGCCTTACTTTCCTCCTGAACGCTCTCCTGATCGGCTTTATTGGACTCATTCTCCTGGTAAAATACTGGGAATGGCTTCCGGTAATCCTCTTACCCCTCATATGGTATCTGCCGGGTTTGACCACTCCGGGGGGACTGCTGGAACGCGTTCGAATTGTCCGATGGTTCATTGTCCTGGTTATTCCTTTCCTGGTATTGATCCAGGCAGGTAAAAATATCGTGTCAAGGAAGCCCCTGAGGGTGCCGGTAATTAAAGAGCCCTTGCTTGCACTGATAGTACTCGCAGTATTGTCTGCATTGATAAACGCCAGCGGCTTTCTGAATCTGATGGCATATTTTACGACGTGCCTGCCATATCCTCTGCTCTTCATCATCTTAGTGAATATGAGTCTATCAGATACTATTGTTATCTGGTTTACGGGAATCTTTCTTTTCCTTGCATTTATCCAGGTCCCCGAAATTATTTCACGATATCTGATTTTTGGTATTATTGGGGACAGGATTTCTCTGACCCTTGGCATCTATGGCCATTATAATATAGGTATCTTTTCCATTTATGCAGTGGCATTGATCGTTGCCCACGCTCTTACTACCAGAATCAGAGTCTTCCATCTCATCGCCTGCATGCTCCTCCTGATTTGTTCCCTTATCGGTGAAATCAAGGCAATGGTTATCATGGTGCCGGTAATAATCACTGCCGTAGTCCTGGCACATTTGTACAAGCAGTCTTCCCAGGGCAGTGACATCGGTGGACATGTGAGTAAATTGCTGATTGGTATTCTTGTCATCCTTCTTATACTTCCTGTCTACCAGAACTGGGGAAAGGTTCAAAAAGGCAATCAGGATACCTTAACGGTCTTCTATCACCATGCATTACAACTTACTTCAGGAAATCAGTCATTAACAAGAAAAGATATCTACAAAGTTAACAGAATCGGCATCCTGGTGCAGGTTTGGGATGTGGTAAAGCATAGGTTGCTGAATTTAATGTTCGGATTCGGACCCGGCAGCAGCCTGGGAGGGCAGTTTTTCAACTCCCCGGGCAGGTTTCTTTCTCTCCTGAAGCTGCCGAAATGGATGGTGCTGCCTCAAATTCCTTCAACCGTGGGGGATATCGGTATCATCGGTCTATTGATTCACTTGTGGATTTTTGTCCGCCTTTTTCAATCCCTGCTCGCAGCTCATCTGAAAGCCGAGAGCGTGCTCCATAAGACACTGTTTGCCGCTTTATTTGGAATCTGGGTATTTTATGCAGTACTCGGGCCTCTCTATAATATCGTGTGGAGGAGTGATATCGCCTCATATATTTTCTATTTTTACATGGCTGTCGCCTGCACCCGAGCAAGCCAAAATACTCCCCTGCCATGAAGATACTTTTTGCCAATACAAGGCACTTTTCGGGTGGAGGGGACAGCACTTACACCTTCAATCTGGCACAGTTATTAAGGGAGAGAGGGCATGAGGTGGCTTTCTTCGCCATGCAGGACCCCAGGAATGTTGCGGATATCAATAGTGACCTTTTTGTCAGTTACATCGACTTCAAGGAGCTTAACCGGAAAAAGAATCTGTACAATGGCCTCAGAACATTAGGCCGTGTCATTTACTCCCGTGAGGCACGAAAGAATTTCAGCCGAATTCTTGATCGCGTCCAGCCAGACGTGGTGCATGTACAAAATATCCATGCCCATATTACTCCATCGATTATTTTTGAAGCCGGACAGCGGAAAATACCGGTGGTTTGGACCCTGCATGACTACAAAATGATTTGTCCAAATACCCATTTTCGGATAGATGCTACCAATGAGATATGTGAAGCCTGCGGGAAGAGTGCATTTTTTCATGCTGTGGTGAAAAGGTGTAAAAAGAGATCTTTTTTGGCCAGCAGCATGGCGGCCATTGAGGCTTATATTCATCGGCTCATGAGAGTGCAAGCGAAAGTGGATTACTTTCTCTCACCGAGTGCCTTTCTCCGAAATAAACTCATCGATCGGGGGATATCTCAGAGGAAAGTGAAGCATCTTCCCCTGTTCATACCGGATACGTCCTTTCATCATAATAAGGAAAAGGATGAAGGATACATCCTTTTCCTCGGAAGGCTCACTCCGCTCAAGGGGATATATCCTCTCCTGGCGGCATGCCAAAAAGCTCCGCAAGCGCATCTTGTTATAGCAGGCATGGTTGAGGAACCACTCGCGAGCCAGTTGCCGAAGCTGCTCTCCCCGAACGCTGAATACGTGGGTATGAAACAGGGAGAAGATCTGCATCGCCTGCTTGCCGGAGCACGGGCCGTAATTCTTCCTTCCCTGTGGTACGAGAACCAGCCGTTCAGTATTACCGAAGCCTTCGCAGCCGGGAAACCGGTCATTGCCTCGGACCTGGGAGGAATGACCGAACTGGTTAACAACAGCCAGGGCGGTATCCTGGTTTCTCCAGGTGATGTAGATGATTTGGCAGAAGCCATGCGATGGATCACTGCACATCCGAAAGAGGCACGTCAGATGGGGAAGAAGGCTCAGGAATATGCCTGTAATACTCATTCTTCAGACATACATTATCGGAAATTACTGCAAATCTATCAACAGACCATAGAAGAAAAGTATTCCACTGCTTAAGGATTACTCATTGTTGGTAATGAGTTATTGAGAGATAGGAGGGAGTTCATGTCTTCAGTAAGTTCACAGATAATTGGAATTAATGCAGGAGCATCAGAGGACATTGGTGCAAAAGCCGATGCCGCGGTAATTGACCCGACCGCAGCAGCAAGTATTATAGCGGCTCTCAAGGGATTGCTCAAACAGTTGCAGGGAACCGGCTCAGGCTATGCGCCGGTATCTTTATCTACCCAGCTTTCATCGGAATATGACACCATCGATGTTAGTCGTATGAGTAAAGGTGGAGTAGTTGTCGCTCATAATAGTATTACAGCTACAGCCACGAGCAGCGAGATTGATTGCCGCAGATTCAATACGGTCTCGGTGGAATGCTCGATAACTAACGTTTCTTCCGGCAACTGGCTTGTCGAAATCCTGGGTGATGCCATGTCTGGCGGGACCTTCGGGCTCTGTTATGCTCCCAGGGATGATGGCACATTTACTCAGATGAAAACTCCTGTGCTCACTGCGAATGGCAATTATACATACTATTTTCGTGGCATCCCTAATTATATAAAGATCAAGGCTACCAGAACCACTGATGGGACTCTCACCTGCAAGGTGACTCTCATGAATCTGTAATCTTACCATGCACTCATAAGAAGAGGTGATGAAAGGAAATGGAATGCGCCGTTATCACGACCTACCGGTGTAATGCCCGCTGCCAGATGTGTGACACCTGGCAAAACCCCACTTCGAGGAGCGAAGAGTTTGACCCGGCTATTTTGGAAAAGATCCCTCGCGGGATGGTCCGCCTCAATATTACCGGTGGGGAGCCGATGCTGAGAGATGATATTCTGGACATTGCACGCATTCTCGATAAAAAGACAGGTCGATTGGAGATCAGCACCAATGGCTATTTCACAGACCGTATCGTAAAAGTATGTGAGCAGTTCCCCAATATCACCATTCGGGTAAGCGTAGAGGGTTTGCCAAAATTGAACGATGAGCTGCGGGGAATCAAGAATGGTTTTGATCATGCCTTACGAACCATCCTGCGTTTAAAAGCCCTGGGGATACGGGACATCGGCTTTGGGGTGGTGATATCTGACCGCAATTGCTCCGACCTTCTGGAGCTGTATAACCTTTGCTCCAGTATGGGAATAGAGTTTGGTAATGCAACGATGCACAACTCCTTCTACTTTCACAAGTTTGATAATAAAATTCAGGATGTTGACACCGTAGTGGCCCAGATGCATCACTTCATCCGTGCGCTTCTCTTAAGTCGCAGGAGCAGCCTGCGCATGCGGATAAAGGACTGGGCACGTGCCTATCTGAATCTCGGGACATTGAGGTATATTGAAGGCAAAGCCAGGACCCTGTCGTGCGGAGCAGCTACGGATACTTTTTTCATAGACCCCTGGGGTATGATTATCGCCTGCAATGGTTCGGCTGAGCCGTGGATCATGGGTGATTTGAAAAAGCAATCATTCGACGAGATATGGCACAGCCCGCAGGCGGAAGAGGTACGACGGAGGGTACAGGAGTGCCAGCGCAACTGCTGGATGACAGGCACGGCAGTGCCAGCCATGCGAAGGAATATCTGGGTGCCGCTTGTGTGGATGCTTCAGAGCAAGGCGCGCCTTGCCCTGGGTAAAGAGGTGATATTTCAATGATCAAAATCGCTTTCATGGGGATCAAGGGTTTACCCTCCCGCGGTGGAGCGGAGCGGGTAGTCGAGCCCATCGTTCATGAGCTTGCAGGCAGGCAGAAGCTGACCGTCTACTGCAATATCCGGTATACTCCCCAGGGCACAAATATAGATGGAGTGAGGTTGATCCGTATTCCGACCCTGCCGGGAAAATACCTTCAGCCGGTGTCTTTTTTCATCCTTTCCGCCCTCCATGCCGTATTCAAGGGAGATTATGACCTGATTCATCTGCACAACGTTGAGGCCTGCTTCATTTTGCCATTACTGCGGATCAGATACCGGGTGATAGCCACTTCCCATGGCAGCCCCATTCGGGCTGCCAGGAGCAAATGGGGCCCTTTGGCCCGCACTCTGATGGGATTAACGGAGTATCCATATCTCCTCCTGCCCAATTGTGCTACCAGTGTCTCTCAGAGTGATGCCGAGTATTTTAAGCAACTCTACCGGCGAGAGGTATTCTATCTGCCGAACGGAATACAGCAACACCCGGTAAATCCGGAGATAGCCCGGCAAACCCTGGATGAGATGGGCTTAAGAGCCGGAGAATATATTCTCTTTGCTGCGGGCCGCATCGATCCTACCAAGGGGTGTCATCTGGTTCTCGATGCCTTTTACCAACTCAATCTGAATATAAGACTCGTTATTGTGGGTGATTTATCCCAGGTACCGCACTACAGCCAAAACCTTCAGCAGAAGGCCGATGGCCGAACAGTGTTTATCCCGCACATCGCCGAAAAGGAAAAGCTGTTTGGCATTGTCCGGCACTGCCGCCTGTTTGTCTTCCCCTCGCTTGTCGAGGCCATGTCAATGATGTTGTTGGAAGTGGCAGCTCTGGGAGTTCCCTTGATCTGTAGTGATATTCCTGAAAATAAAGATGTTCTCGATAAACATGCCCTCTATTTTCGATCCGGGAACACTCAGGATCTTGCCCAAAAGATGCGGTGGGCACTGGAGCATCCGGATGCCATGCTGAGCTTGGCTGCCAGAGCTCAAACGAGGGTCAAGAGCGTATATTCCCGGGAAAGAATGGTCGAGGAGTATGAATCATTGTACCTGAAAATTGCCAACTTGAATCCTTTGGAGATGGAATGAACGATACCGCTTTTTTAAAATTCATCGCCATAGCCCTCATATTAAATTCACATTGCGACCCCTTTTATCCAATCAAAGCGTTTGCAACCGGGGGCACGATAGGGCTCTCTCTCTTTTTTGGGCTCAGTTCATTTGGGCTATTATTGAGTGAACGGAAAAAACCAAGAGGTTTTCATGAATGGTATGGGAGAAGGATAAAAAGAATATACCCTTCTGTCTGGGTATTACTCATAATAGTATATTTACCAATTAAGGTCCTGACAGGCGGCTTGCGTGGAGCGGACACATTCAGTGTGTTTGGAATGTTTTTTTATCCTCCTTTTTGGTTTCTGCAATCTCTCATGATTTTTTATTTCCTGGGATTTTTTATAATTAAAAATTACCACAGAAAAAAGCTTCATTATTTTACCTTTGCATCAATGGCGCTCTATTTAATCGGCTACTTGTATTACCTTAATTTATCAGAATATTCAATTGAGAGTTTACCATTCAGGGCTATTTTCTATTTTTTAATTTTCTTATTCGGGATTTTCCTCGGAACAAAGAGCAATAAAATAATATTTTCAGGACCTTCTGATTTTCTGGCCTTGGTTTTTTTTATTTCACTCACGTATGTGCATAAATATCTCATGACAAAAAATAGTTTCATGTCACTGCAAATTATTCAACATCTCCTCATGTTTCCATCTTTATATTATTTTCTAAAATTAGCCAGATCGGACTTTGTTAATAACAGAATTATGCAGTTGCCGCCCATTTCAAATATCATTACCTATATCAGCAGCTTGACCCTTGAATTATTTATGGTCAATGTGACCATTAGCCCTGTAATTTGTACACTGAACCTGCCCTTTCCCATGAATGTAATTATATTCATGGTTCTTACCTTCGTAATGGCTGCTTTACTCCATTACGTATCCGCCTGTCTCTCTGAGTCTATCGTAAAATTCTCCTGAGATACCACCACAAAGATTGAAGTTTAAATTTAGATATATCATCGGTAAGAGAGGTATTATGATACTTTCCAAACATAAAATAAGCATGGCAGCTTTCGATATCATTCTCATCTTTGCAGGCTTCCATAGTGCTTTCTGGTTTGTCTTTGCTTCCGGCATCTGCGGCAGGCCACATTCATTTCCCCGGTATTATGCGCCCTCCCTGGTATTGATCAGCGCGATCTTTCTTACAATATTCCAACTGGAGGGCTTATATAAATATCAGGCCATTACGAATCCCATTCACCAGCTCCAATCGCTTTTAAAATGCTATCTCAAATGCCTGGCCGCCGTTATCCTGATCATCTTTTTCTTCAAAACCGGATACATCGCCGATAGTCGGCTGACGATTGGCCTGGGGTTTCTGATAAGCTTCCTTTTCATGGTTTTGGCTCGAGCCATAATTATACCGAAGCTTTTTTACTATCTGGTTACAACAGGCAGGATAAGAAAACGGGTACTCATTCTGGGAGCCGGGCAGCAGGGAAGCAGGGTCTGCACCTTCCTTGAGCATAATCCGAAAAATTATTTTCAGGTTGTTGGATTTGCTGACGATCATAAAAGAGCTGGCAGCCGGGTTTGCGGCAAGGAAGTTTTCGGTAACAGCTATGAGCTGGAAAACATCATTTCCAGCCGGAAGATCGAAGAAATCATCCTTGCCATCAATAACATCAGTAGGGGAGCATTGCTGGACCTGATCGATCGGTGCAAGAGAGCAGGACTGGTAATTCATGTAGTTTCAGACCTGTTCTCCAGGGTGACCGAGAAAATAGAGGCCGAGGAATTTGGCGGCCTCATGACATTCCGGATCGTTCCCCGCCAGACAGGTATTATTCACCGGCTAGCCAAACGGGCGGTTGACTTGATAGCATCCGCTGTTCTTTGCACCCTTCTTTCTCCCCTGTTTCTGATCATTGCCTTATTCATTAAATGGGATTCAGAGGGCCCGGTTTTCTATACAAGCAGGGTAGTCGGAAGGGGAGGAAAAACTTTTGTCTCCTATAAGTTCCGCAGCATGCTCAATCACCATGCGGATAACCGGGATGAGCAGCAAAAATATGAAGCAGGGAAAAATCGCCACCTCCAGTTCATGGAGAGTTTCATCCAGGGGAGGACCAATGGAGAATTTTTTGTCAAGGATGAATCCCGGATCACGAAGGTGGGCCGTTTTCTGCGAAAGCATTCACTGGATGAGCTGCCACAGCTTATCAACGTTTTTCGGGGAGAAATGAGCCTGGTGGGTCCCCGTTTTTGTTCAGTTGAAGAATATCAGTTTTATAAGCCGTGGCATAAGCGGCGGTTTCAGGTAAAACCCGGGATAACCGGACTGTGGCAGGTAAGGGGGCGAAGTGAAGTCAGTTATGACGACATGGTCATCCTGGATCTTTATTATATCCAGAATTGCTCATTTCTGTTCGACCTTGAGATTTTATTGAGAACCGTATCAGTGGTTTTTACAGGGAAAGGAAGCAGGGTATCAGGAGGAAATTCAAAAAATACAAAAATGAATGAAAGGGAGTTGACAACAGATGAAAGTACCTTTTGTGGATCTGCAGATTCAGTATCAAACCATTAAGCCTGAAATTGATGCCGCTGTTCAGGATGTTCTGGACAGTGCTGCCTTTATCATGGGCCCGAAGGTAGCGGAGTTCGAACAGGGTTTTGCCCGGCTTCACTCGGCAGCATATTGTATTGGAACCAGCTCAGGGACAGACTCTCTGCACCTTGCTCTTTGGGCGGCAGGCATCCAGTCAGGAGATGCCGTGATTATTCCGGTAAACACCTTTATTGCCACGGCAGAGGCGGTGAGCCTGTGCGGTGCGGAGCCGGTTTTTATCGACTGTGATGAATACTATAACCTTGATGTCTCAAAGCTGAAGCAGAAGCTGTCGGCGCTGAGAGCAAAGGAGTGGGCCAGGCTCAAGGGGATCATTCCGGTACATCTTTATGGCCAGCCGGCAGACATGGATGAAATTGCAGCCCTGGCCAGGGAGTATGACCTTGTGATGATCGAAGATTGCGCTCAGGCGCATTGTGCCCAATGGAACGGCAGGCCGGTTGGGACATTCGGCCTGGTTGGCTGTTTTTCCTTCTACCCCGGCAAGAACCTGGGAGCCTATGGTGAAGCAGGGGCGGTGATAACCAATGATCGCAGCCTCTATGAGGCCATGATGCTGATCCATGATCACGGCGCCAGGATCAGGTATCATCACCATGTGATCGGACATAACTACCGGATGGAGGGCATTCAGGGAGCAGTCCTTTCCGTCAAGCTGAACTATATCAATTCCTGGACCGAAAAGCGGCGGGAAAACGCGAACCTTTACGGTGAGTTGCTGAAAGACGTGGTGGAGGTTGCCATTCCAAAGATCAAGCCGGGCCGAACACATTCATTTCATCTTTATGTCGTCAGGGTAAAAGAGCGGGACGCTCTGATGAAATATTTAACTGATCACGGGATCAGTACTGGCCTGCATTACCCTGTTCCTCTTCACCTTCAAAAGGCCTATGCACATCTTGGATACCGGAGGGGCGATTTCCCGATGGCGGAAAAGATGGCCGGTGAGATTCTATCGCTGCCCATGTATCCGGAATTGACGAAGGAGCAGATTAATTATGTGGTGAACCAAATCAAGAACTTTTTCGGGAAGAGGCGGTGAAGACAAACTTATGTGCAAAGTAGCCGTGTTAGGCCTGGGGTGGTGGGGATCCAAGCTGTTGCGGAATGTACTCCATCATCCCGCAGTTGAAAGCGTGACAGGGGTTGACCCCTCTGCAGTTCGCCGTCAAGAAATTGCTGCAAATCTGAACGCTCCCGTGTTGGCTGATCCTGAAGAGATATTCCGGGATCCTTCAATCAGGGCCATAGTAATTGCCACTCCACCGAAAACCCATTTTGAGCTGGCCAAAAGTGCCCTGGCAGCCGGCAAAGATGTGCTGATAACCAAGCCTCCGACCAAAACCCTTGCGGAGCTTGAATACCTTACAGCTCTGGCCGGGCAAAACAGGTGCATCTTTATGATGGATTCCACCTTTGTCTACAGTGAGCCGGTCTGGAAAATCAGAGAGCTGCTCGAAAGTAATCTTTTTCCGGATATCGTATTCATTCAATCCCTGCGCTACGGAAATGACCTTCGTCTGCACCATGTAAGCCGTCTGCAGGAAACCATGCTGGATAATGGAATCAGTGTGGTCGAGGACCTTGTGTTCCATGATCTGGCTATTCTCAATTACCTGCTGCCAGGCACGAGGTTTCAGCCAAAAGCCGGTCACAAGGTCAATCTGCTCTCGAATACCCTCTGTGATACGGCCTTTATCCGGCTGGATACTGACAAATTCCCTGTTCATATCGGATTGAGCTGGACCTTGCCGGAGCGGCGGCGCGAACTGTTGATCTGTGATCGAAAGAAGCAATTGATATTTGATGATCTTGCAGCAGGTAGCAAGCTCAGGCTGTTCTGGATCGAAGAAAAGCGGGAAGATCTCATCGGGCATGGACATGAAGAGCCCCTTTTCCGGGTAATTGACCACTTCCTGCACTGCATCCAAACCAGAGGGACCCCGTTTACCGATGGAGTATATATGCTGAAAGTGATGCGCATCTTTCAATCGGTGCTGGAGCTGTTCCCATGAGCAGCAAACGAGAAGTGAATCCGCCTCCCTTCATTCACCAATTAGCCATAGTTGAAACCAAAAAGATTGGCTGCGGTACCCGTATCTGGGCATGGACCCACATTCAAGAGGATGTTGTGGTGGGAGAGTATTGTAATGTCGGAGAGCACTGTTTTTTGGAAAACGGCGTTTCGATAGGCAATCGGGTTGTGGTTAAGAATGGCATTTCCCTCTGGCAGGGAATCACCGTTGCGGACCAGGCTTTCATAGGGCCTCATGTTGTTTTTACCAATGAGCGGTTTCCACGCTCCGGCTTTCCCAAGCCGTATGAGGCCATTACCATTGAGCGGGGAGCAAGTATTGGCGCCGGTTCAGTTATTGTTCCCGGCATCCGGATAGGCTGTTATGCAACTATCGGTGCTGGTTCGGTAGTTACCCGCACGGTGGCCGACCATGCCCTGGTATTTGGAAATCCTGCCAGGCGACAGGGCTGGATGTGTATATGCGGTTTAAAGCTGAAAGTCAGTGATCCAATGGCCCCGACAACCTGTGAGTGCGGAAGGAAGTATGAAATATATCAAGAAACCTGCCGGCTGCTGGCTGGCTGAAATATAAACCTAAGTGTAAGGAGATTGGAGAGATGATAATTACCAGAACCCCATTCAGGATAACCCTGGGAGGAGGAGGAACGGATTTGCCTTCGTATTATACCCGATACGGAGGGTTTGTCTTTAGTGCTGCCATCAACAAGTATATGTTTATTAATTTAAACCGGCCGGTAGTAGATGATCTGGTCAGGGTAAAGTACGCCAAATCGGAAATTGTCAAGCACAGGGATGATCTCCAGCACGAGATTGCCAGGGCTGCCCTGAGCATGCTGGGCATTGAAAAGGCCATTGAAGTCATTTCATCAGCCGACATTCCTGATGGGACAGGGCTGGGATCATCGAGCTGTTACACCGTTGGCCTGCTGAACGCTATTCATGCATTAAAGCGTGATTATATCAGTCTTCCTGATCTGGCCGAGGAAGCCTGCTACCTCGAGATTGAGCAGTTAAAGAAACCTATCGGAAAGCAGGATCAATATATTGCCACCTTCGGGGGATTGACTGCCTTTGAGATTGCCAGGGATGGGAGAGTTACCGTGATGCGGGTTGATGTTCCTCCCAGCGTAGTGGACGACCTCAGGCGAAATATGTTGATGTTCTACACCGGCGTATCGCGGCAGAGTATGGATATCCTGAGTGAGCAGAATAAAGGGGCGCAAAACAGCAAAAAGACGGTACTGGACAGTCTTCACTATATCAAAGAAAGCGGATACCAGATCAAGGAGCTGATTGAAAAGGGGAACTTGACCGATTTTGGCCTGATGCTGGACAAGCACTGGGAACATAAGAAGAAAATGTCTTCCAAAATATCCAGCCTGGAATTTGACCGGATTTATCAGGTAGCCAAAGACTATGGGGCTCTTGGTGGAAAAATAACCGGTGCCGGAGGGGGAGGCTTTTTCCTGTTTTACATTGAGAAAGGCCATGACCAGTTACGAACGGCGATGCATATGATGGGGCTTCGGGAAATGCGGTTTAACTTTGAGTTTGAAGGATCAAAGATTCTCGTAAACCTGGTGAACAGTGAAAATGAATATCAGGGGCGTCACTTGTGGAGCATACCCCAGATTCAGAAGAGAATGTCGGTAATCCATGCAATTTAAGTTAAGGTAAGGCCATGAAACTCAAAGGGAAAATAGCCATTATCACTGGTGGGAGCCGCGGGATAGGAAAGGCTATCGCCAGGGCATTTCTGGCAGAGGGAGCTTTGGTAACTATTACCGGCCGGAATCAGGATGAATTAGCCAGGGCTGGTGAAGAGCTGTCAAGGGTTGGAGCTATCCGCAGCTTCCGCGCTGACATCAGGGAGGAGCAGGAAATACGGCAACTTGTTGCCGAGGTCCTGAACACCTTCGGCACGATCGATGTGCTGGTAAACAATGCGGGCATTCAGGGCCCTATCGGGAAATTCTGGGAAGTTGATTGTGAGGATTGGGCTGATAACATCAAAGTTAACCTTCTGGGGACTGTGCGATGCACCAGGAGTGTAGTGCCAATCATGATAGCCAAAAAAGCAGGCAAGATCATCAACCTGTCAGGTGGCGGCGCTGCTGCCTCAAGGCCCTGTTTTTCAGCCTATGGGGCAGGAAAAGCGGCTCTTGTCCGGTTCACCGAAATTCTGGCCGAGGAGGTCAGAGAGTATCACATCGACGTCAACGCTCTGGCCCCCGGGGCAGTGAATACAAGGATGCTGCACGAGATACTGGAGGCAGAAGCAAAGGCTGGTGAGAAAGAACTGAGGGACGCCAGAGAGAGGAGCGAAAAAGGGGGGACATCTCCTGAGCTGGCAGCGGCTTTGGCGGTTTTTTTAGCTTCATCTGCGTCTGATGGCCTGAGTGGACGTCTCATCAGCGCGGTTTGGGACAACTGGCAGCAGTTTAGCCCGGACCGGATTGCATCGATAATGTCGGGCAACTTATATACGCTGAGAAGGGTGAGTCAATGATCAATAACCACCGTGATGGAATACCGAGTCGGAGGAAATCACCATGAAGGTGGCCATTATAGGAGCAGGCTTAATAGGGAATAAGAGAGCTATGGCTATCGGGAAATCACCAGGGTGCAGGCTGGCGGCTGTTTGTGATGTTAATCCTGAGCGGGCAGGGAAACTGGCGCAAATGTATGGCGCGGATACCTACCAGAACTGGGAGGAGATGGGGCAGCGGGATGATATAGAGACGGTAGTCATTGCTACTGTCAATAAGTTTCTGGCTCCCATTGCCGTATTTTTCCTGGAGAGAGGAAAGCATGTCCTGTGTGAAAAGCCCCTGGGGAGGAATGCCCGGGAAGCTGGCTTAATGGTAGAGGCTGCCAGAAAGAGCGGGGTGAAGCTGAAGACCGGCTTCAATCACCGTCATCATCCGGGAATAGCCAGGGCACGGCAGCTTGTTGACGAGGGGCGGATTGGTGAAATCAGCTTCCTGCGGTGCAGGTACGGGCACGGAGGAAGGCCGGGGTATGATCGCGAATGGCGGGCGGATAAGAATTTGTGCGGTGGCGGTGAATTGCTGGATCAGGGGGTACATGTAGTCGATCTTTTCCGGTGGTTTGCCGGGGATTTTCATGAGGTTTTTGGCTATCTTCCCACCTTGTTCTGGAACATGCAGGTTGAGGATAATGCCTTTGCCCTGTTTAAGACAAAGACCGGACAGATTGCTTCTCTCCATACCAGTTGGACTCAATGGAAAAACATTTTCTCCTTTGAGGTATTTGGCCGTGACGGCTATGTGATTGTAGAGGGTTTGGGCGGAAGCTATGGTCCGGAAAGGCTGAAAGCAGGAAGACGAAGATCTGAGGGCGGAGCCCCGGAAGAGGAGACCATTGATTTTCCCGCCGAGGATATTTCCTGGGAAGAGGAGTGGAAGGAACTGGTACAGGCCATCAGGGAAAACCGTGAACCATTAGGGAGCGGGCAGGATGGATACGAGGCCAACCGAATGCTGGAAGCGGTGTATGATTCAGCCCGGCTTGGCAGACCGGTTGAGCTCTAGGCCATTGCCCCCCTATAAGATAGAGTGAAGTTATAAGACAATCATCACAAGGAATCAAGCATCATGAATAAAAAAATTGTCTTAGTTACCGGCTGTGCAGGCTTTATTGGCAGCAACCTCAGTAAATGCCTCTGTGACGAAGGGTATAAGGTAGTGGGCATTGATAATCTCTCTCACGGCACTATTGAGAATGTCGATCACCGGGTTATCTTTCATAAGAAAGATATTCGGGATCAGGAGATTTATTCATTATTTGAAGGAGTGGATACCGTATTTCACCTGGCTGCCAAAAACTGCCTGATTGACTGCCTGCGCAATCCCCTTGAGACGAGCGGAATTAATGTGTATGGAACAGTAAATGTTCTTGAAGGAGCCAGGAGAGCCAGGGTGAGAAAGTTTATCTACGCGGATACCTCGGCTGAATATGAGGGAGTACCTGATTTCCCCTCCACGGTAGAGAGGGTATGTCCTATCGGCACTTACGCAGTGAGCAAGAGGGGAGCCGCTCTTTTTTGCGAGAGTTACCGCAACCTCCATAGAATGAATATTACTACCTTGCGATATTTTAATGTTTACGGTCCTGCGCAGGATTGGCGGCGCGTAGTGCCTCCGGTAATGAGCTCTTTCATTATTAAAATGCTCAAGGGGGAAAGGCCGGTAATTTACGGAAATGGAGAAAAAAGGAGGGATTTTATCTACGTGGACGATGTCAACCAATTTCACCTTTTAGCTATGAATGATGAGAAATTACATGGCAAAACGTTCAATGTGGGCAGTGGCACGAACTATTCAATCAATGAAATTTTTTCTGCCATTGAAGGAATCCTGCAAACCGGTCTGACTCCAATCTATAAAGAGGATTTGCCGGGAGAGGCGCAAATCACTCTGGCGGATATCTCCCGGGAGAAGGAAATCGGCTGGGAGCCGCGAATAAGTCTGCAGGAAGGATTGAAAAGATCGATTGAGTATATCCAAAGAAGGGTACTTCAGGTGGATCTGTCATGAAAGGAATTGTTCTTTCTGCCGGTAAAGGAACACGGCTTGGCCAGTATACGCGAAATATCCCCAAGGTGATGCTGGAAATCGGGGGAAAGCCGGTACTGGAACACGGAATCCTGCTTCTGAAAAAGCATGGGATTGAGGAAATTTTCCTTAACCTCCACTACTGCCCGCAGGTGATTCAGGACTACTTTGGAGATGGCCGAAAGTGGGGAGTACATATCCGGTATCATTTTGAAGAGGGTCTTTTGGGAACAGCCGGAGCAGTAAAGGCTTTCGAAGAGCAGATAGGGTGGGGGGAAGAAGTTCTTGTCCTCTATGGAGATAACCTGACCAATTGCAACCTGACCGCTCTGAGGCGTTTTCACCGGGAAAAAAGAGGAATGCTGACCCTGTCCTTTATCGAGAGTGAGGATGTGCACAAAAGCGGGATTATCGCATTTAATGATAACCATCGGATAGTGAGAATGCTCGAAAAGCCAAAACCGGATGAGGTTTTCAGCCACTTCGTGAACGCGGGCGTGCTCGTGATGGAGCCTGCGGTGTTCGGCTTGATCCCGCAGGGTATATTTTATGACTTCGGCTATCATCTCCTTCCCAGGATGATTTCGGAGGGAATGGAGGTTTATGCTTACCCGATGGATGGATTTTTAATCTCTATAGATACACCGGAATATTATCACCAGGCTCAGGAGATTTTTCGGTTGGAAGCTGAAGAATAAGTGTTAACGTCGTCAGCACGGGCGCAAGAGGGGAAAATTACCATGAAAGGAATGAAAAGAGCAGTATTTCTCGACCGGGATGGGGTAATTAACGACATTATCTATCACCACGATATCGGGGTAATCGATAGTCCCTTTACCCCTGAACAGTTTCACCTGATCGATGGAGCGGCGCAGGCCATAAAGGAGATCAAGGGGAACGGTTTACTGGCTGTTGTAGTCAGCAATCAGCCTGGTATAGCCAAGGGGCATTTTAATGAACATGTCTTAGATCTGATTACGGAGAAAATGATAGCTGATCTGGCTCTTGAAGGGGCAAGCCTGGATGATATTTATCTGTGCCTTCATCATCCTCAGGGAAGCGGGAACGGGAGCGGAGATCGCCGGTATGTGATGGACTGCACCTGCCGAAAACCAAAACCAGGCCTACTGATCGAGGCAGCCAACAAGCACCGGATAAACCTTGAGGCCTCATATATGATTGGTGACAGCGTGACGGATATTCAGGCTGGAGCCGCTGTAGGATGCACTACTTTCTTGATTGGCCGGCCTAAATGTGATTTGTGCCGGGTTATAGAGAAAAGTGGAGTGAAACCGGACTTTATTGTGCCCAGTCTCCTGGAGGCGGTAAAGGTCATCAGGTACCGGGAAAATCTGAGAATCAGCTATCAGGAGATATCTGACGGGATATCTCTGAAGAATGAAGTATTTATCGATGAAAATCTCTATATTCACGAAGACCGATCGGACAAGAGGAGTTATGTAATCGGAGGGTTTCCCGGCAAGGAACAGGCAGGGAGAAAATAAACGAGAAATGAAGGTAAGGAGAATGAATGGCATCATGGATTATACAACTGATTATTTTTTAGAGATGCAGAAAATTATCGGGCTTTTACAAATTTCGGAAATAGAAAAAATGATCGACCTTCTGGCTGATATGAGAGCAAAGCAGGGAAGACTTTTTTTCCTTGGTATCGGAGGAGGAGCGGGAAATGCATCCCATGCAGTGAACGACTTTCGCAAGATTGCCGGTTTTGAAGCCTACAGCCCTACGGATAATGCCTCTGAGCTGACTGCCCGCATTAATGATGATGGATGGGAGACGGTATTTGTCAGTTGGTTGAAGGGAAGCAGAATTAAGGCTGGGGACGGATTATTTATCTTTTCTGTCGGCGGTGGAAACCTGGAGAAGAAGATCAGCGCCAACCTTGTATACGCGGTCCAGTATGCTCATGAGGTTGGAGCCAAGGTTCTTGGCATAGTAGGCCGTGACGGTGGGTACACGGCACAGGCAGCGGACGCCTGTGTGGTTATTCCAACCGTTAACCCTGAAACAGTTACTCCCCATACGGAATCATTTCAGGGGATAATCTGGCATTTAATCGTTTCCCATCCTAAAATGAAAGTCTCGGAAATGAAATGGGAATCGGTCAAATAGAGATATATTCATGGAGTAATACATTCAAATCAAGGAACACGAGAATGACAAGGTTATCAAAGAGAGGTCAGGAATGAAAATTTTTATTGATTCAGCAAACCTGAAAGATATTGAAGAAGCACTCAGAAGAGGATTTCCCAGCGGAATCACTACCAATCCCTCGATCCTGGCGAAAGAGCAAAAATGTGATTTCAAGGTGCATATCCATAAGATTATCCAATTGGTAAAGGAGTATGGCTATCACAATATTCCTCTGAGTGTGGAGGTTTTCTCCACCGAAGCAGCCGAGATGGTCAGGCAGGCCGAGGATTTTGTGGAGGAGTTTCACTACGAGAATCTCAATATTAAGATCCCTATTGGCTGGGATGAATTATCCGTGATCAAGCGACTGAAAGACAAAGGTATCAAGGTAAACTGCACCTGCTGCATGTCGTATAATCAGGCTGTCATGGCGGCTGATGCAGGCTCGGATTTTGTAAGCCTCTTCAGCGGCAGGATCAGGGATATCGGTCATGATTCCTCGGCGGTCATACGTGCCGTGAAGAGGACCCTCATAGAATGGGGATGTCCGTCAAAGATCATCGTCGGCAGTATCCGTCACATTGCGGATATTAATGAAGCCATGCAGGCTGGAGCAGATATTGTTACCGTCCCGCCCAAGTTTTTCATCCAGATGTGTTCCCATCCCAAGACTACCGAAGCTGTTAACCAGTTTATGAGCGACTTCAAGGAGTGGCTGAAGTAATACCTTTATCAGGTAGGCACAAAGGAGCAGAGGCACAGAGAAAAATGAAAAACAACTTTGTGCCTCTGTGCCTGCTGTATGCGGGACATACACACCAGGAAACCGCAGAGAGAAATGGCTAAAGAGGAAAAATTCTTTTTAGCTTGCTTACGCTTTTTTCTTCAGAAGACAGGTTCACCAGATGAAATCCGAAGCTCCATGGGAAAAAATATGGATTGGAACCTCATCCTCTCCTGGGCACAGTCGCATGGGGTTCATCCTTTACTTTATCACGTCCTGAAAGGAGTGAACTGGACAGGAATACCGGGGCAGGTCAGGGAGAGACTGGAGAGTAACTTTCGGGCAAACATGGCCAGAAACCTCATTCTTTCGGCAGAAACAGATAAGGTGCTGATGGCCCTGGAAAAACGGGGGATAATCAGTGTCCCCCTGAAAGGGATTTTTTTGTCAGAGGAAGTCTACCCGGATATATCATTGAGAGTGGTAACTGACATTGATCTGCTGGTTCGGGAAGAAGACCTGGCCGGGGCTGAAGAAGCACTGGTAGAGCTGGGATATTGCCACGATCATTCTATCAGGCAGGTCCTTATTCCGAACAACTGCTACACCCTGCATATGGAGAAAGGAGGGCGAACAGGCCACAACCTCTGTGTTGAGCTGCACTGGGGGCTGGCCAACAGACGGGATTATGTCCTGCCTATGGAAAGCTGGTGGGAGACAGTCTTTCAGAATACCCGGAATAGATACTATCTGAATGGGATAAGCTGCTTCCGGATGGAACCGGAAATACTGCTGCTCTATTTGACCATTAACGCTCATATGTCTCGATATGCTTTCCTCAAACAACTTGTCGATATCGCTCAGGTTATCAGCCATTATAAGCACGACATGGATTGGGATAAAGTGATAGGCATGGCCTGTGAGCTTGGCCTTCTCGACAATCTGGTTTTTGCCCTGGGTCTGGTCTGTCGAATGTTTGACCTGCAAGTATTGCACGTGGCAGACGAATTATCCAATCGGTTGGCCTCAGGGAAGCAAAGGATATTTCAGGCGCTTTTTCGGGAGCAGAGACTTGTTCATGGCAAGATGGGTCAGGACCTTCGCCAATTCATCTTATTGTTTTTGCTCGATGAGAAGGTGGTTATCAGGTCAATTTGGAAGGTGATATTTTCCTCTCGGCAGGCTATTGCGTACCGTTATGGGTTATCTCCTCAATCTTATAGTACCTCTGTATATCTCATTCTCAATCCCTTGCTTTCCCTGTATCGATTACTTCGAGGGTTTATTGTCGATTCCTGGGCGGGTAAGGGAATTGGAAGGAGTTAAAATTTATAAATAAAATTTAATATTTAAAATATATTCTTTAAATAATAGATAAAAATAATAGATATAATTTTTTTGATCATGATTAATGTTTTATATTGAAATTTGATTAAATATTAACTATAATGAATATGAACAATGAATATCAGGAGATTATTTTATGCTTATGAAGTATATCGCAAAGAATGAAAATACAGCTTCGCGAATAATCGATGGGCAGGCAGTGATCATGACTCTGGGAGACAACACCTTGCATACCTTGAATGGTGTGGGATCAAGAATATGGGAGTTGTGCACCGGTCAAAAAACCATTGGAGAAATTATCGGCGTGATCCAGTCTGAATATTCAGCCAGCCCTGAAAGTATCAGGTCGGATTGTGAGATTTTTATTCAGGAGCTTTGTACGAAAGGAATATTGATCGTGCAGGATGAAAAAGCGTCAGAGAAGAATTAGGTACCAATTATAATGGACATTATATCCTATACCCTGGAGAAAAAAATTCCCATTGCTGTCCAAATGAACTTAACCAGGAAATGCAATCTCCACTGCATCCACTGCTGCGTAGGGAAGAGGAGGAAGACACACAGGGACCAAAACGACAGGGCTGGCTCGGAGTTGAGCCTGCTGCATATTCAGCGGGTTTTCAAGCAATTGGTTCAGGCCGGGTGCCTTCTTCTCACGCTGTCGGGGGGTGAGATCTTACTTCGGGAGGATCTGATTGATATTATAAGCTGTGCCCGGAGTATGGGCTTTGCGGTTAAGGTTTTTACCAATGGAACCCTGATAGGCAGGAAGAATGCCGAAGCGTTCCAGAGGATGCACCTCCAGGAAGTTCATATAAGTCTGTATGCTGCTGATGCTCATATCCATGACATGATCAGCGGTGTTTCCGGCTCCTGGACGAAAACCATGAAAGGAATCCGTCTTCTGAGAGAAGAGGGTATATCGGTGAAGGTAAAATGTCCTATCATGAGGCAAAACCTCTCCGAATATCGGAGAGTGCATGACCTGGCAGTGAGTCTCGGAGCAGATTATGCCTTTGACCCTGTCATCACAGCCCGGGATGACGGTAACTGCGACACACTCAAGTACCGCATTGGCCAGGAGGACTTACGAAGAGTTTTGGCTGATCCGATATTTCAGGGTGAACGGAAAAAGGAGAATGGAACACGAGAGAGCTTTGCCTGTTCGGCAAGTATGATGAGTGAAGAAGTGCCCTGCAGTGCGGGGCACTATGTCTGCTTCATCTCTCCTGAAGGTGATGTTACTCCTTGTGTTCAGTTGCCCATTTTCTGCGGCAATGTGCGGGATCATGACTTTAACTGGATATGGCATCATTCACCGCAGATGCTCAGGATACGTAAACTGCGGATGAAAGATATTCGTATCTGTAATGACTGCAGTTACCTGCCCTGGTGTGCCAGGTGTCCTGGCTTAGCCTATCTTGAGGATGGAGACCTTCTTGGGCCTTCCAGTGCCGCTTGCTGGATGGTGAAAGCGAGAGAAGAGGAGAAGCGTTGTAATCAGCTATGATTAAAATCCAGGCATTACCATATCAAGCCATCGTTGTAAGCTAGGTTATTATCAATGTATAAGGAGGTAGGATTATGGAACAAAAGAAAACGCTGTCTGAAAAAACAGAAGTCAAAAAGGCTTATGAACAACCCCGGATAGTTTCCGAGGAAGTATTTGAGACCCTGGCTCTTGCCTGCTGCAAGAGCAATGCCTGTTTGCGATACGGTCTTCCCAGGGGACTGCACGGCGTAAGTTGATTGACTAAGGTCGGCCTTTTCAGCCTCGATACCATTTTTCTCAGAGTGAAAATGCCGATATATCCCCCCGGCTTTTCCTGAAACCTGCCTTTGAACCATAATGAGGAAGAAGAAAAATGAAATGTATGCCTTTTAAAATCCTGACAGCAATGTTGTGTGGATTATTTTTTCGTATATGCCTGTCTGTAGGGTATATGCCCAATGCCTATGCCCAGGATATTGCAGCAGAGGGTATTGCTTCAAGTCCTCCTCAGGAGAAGACTTCTTCGGGAGTCTCGGTAATAGAAAATATCGAGTACGACCCGGTAACTCAGATCTATACTTACACCTATACATTGAGAAACCTTGGTAAAAACCTGGTCTGGTGGTGGGGGATATGGTATGAGGAAGATCCTCAGGCCATCCTTGATGACTCTCAGGCAGATGAGCAGGGCTTCACACCTGCTGATGTGACTGACTGCTCGCCCGGATGGAAGAACACTGCCCCTCAAAACCGTATGGGGTATTATTTATATAATGGCCCCAACGGAGAAATGGGCTTTTATTCCACCTATGCCAGCGACTTCCGGTCCGGTAACAGCCCCATTGTCCCTGCCGGGAACGATCTCCCGCTCATCGGAGGACAATGGGGATGGAATGGGCAAGGGGCTAATATTCTCACTGCCTATGGTATCCAGAAAGGACAAACAGGCTATTATGTAATTCGATCCACAAAATACTTCCTGGATAATAAAATGTTTTTCTATAATACGAAAGATTATTGGAATTCATATTACGATAGCCAAACCGGACAACTCATTATCAGAGGATTTGAATTTGTTTCTACTACTCAGCGCTCTTACAGCATATCGACATCGTCCGGAGAACCTCTGCCGGCCAGCCCAGACGATCCGGTCCTCCCTGAGATCGACGGGGGTGATGGCTGGCAGGGAGATGATTCAACCAGACAGGTAATATCCTCTCCTCCAGCAGCCGTCCTGGCCACACCTGTTCTTTCCCCCTCATCCGTCACGTTTACAGGTTCAATGTCCGTATCAATCACCTGTGCCACGCAAGGTGCTATCATCCGCTACACTAAAGACGGCAGTGAGCCGACAGTAGATTCCCCTGCCTATACTGCTCCCCTGACACTGACAAAAACAACTACTCTTAAGGCAAAGGCTTTCAAGAGCGGCTATACTGCAAGCGACACCGCAAGCGAAACCTACACTAAGTTGGAAAAGGCAGCTATTCCTTCCATTTCGCCAGTATCGCGAACCTTTAGTGATTCAATTACCGTATCACTGACCTGTACGACTCAAGGGGCTGCTATCCGCTATACGATTGATGGCAGTGAACCGACTGAAACCTCTTCAGCCTATTCAACTCCCTTGATCCTGACCAGCACCACAACCATTAAAGCGAAAGCCTTCAAGAGCGGTTTCAACCCAAGTGATACCGTAAGCGGAACCTATACGAAACTCATAAAACAAGTAGCTACCCCCGGCTTCTCTCTCCCATCTGGCATCTTTCATGGTTCAGTATCTGTGTCGATCACCTGTGCTACCCAAGGGGCTATTGTCCGCTATACAACTGATGGCAGTGAGCCGATTGAGAATTCGCCAATCTATACCGCTCCTCTGACCCTGACCAGTACCACCACTATTAAAGCTAAGGCATTCAAGGATGGTTATACTCCGAGTGCTGCCGCCAGAAGTACCTATACGGAGGAAGTTGAAACAGTGGCCAAACCTGCGTTCTCTCCCCTGCCTCGTACTTTTACCGATTCAGTAGCCGTGTCGATCACCTGCGCCACTCAAGGGGCTACTATCCGCTATACGATTGATGGCAGTGAACCGACCGAGAATTCGCCAATTTATGCCGCTCCTCTGACTCTGACCAACACCGCCACTATCAAAGCTCAAGCTTTCAAGAGTGGCGATGTTCCGAGTGATGCCGTGAGCGGAACCTACACCAAGTTGGCAGCGCCAAAACAGCCTGCGACTAAATTTTCGGATTACTCCAGCAGTACTACTACTACTATCACCTTGTGGAACCAACCGTGGTCATATTCATATAGCAGCATCGCTATGGACTATCAGCCCTGGTCTTCAACATCCTCAAGCTGGAGTTATCAGCCCTGGTCTTCCACTTCAAGTTGGGATTATCAATCATGGTCATTTACCACTTCAAGCTGGAATTACCAGCCATGGTCTTCTAATTTTTAAATTTTGCTGAGTATACCTTTCATTTTATTTCACCCTGATAGGCCCCTGATCCCCATTCATGGGGATCAGGGGCCTATTTGTGTCTATTCTTAAATACTATTCAACTCAACATACATTCTAACCCGGCAGGGAAGCAAAAAATGCGTAACTTCAAATTGGAAATCGGGGGTATACCACTAATAATTAAGTCCTGTGAACCGTGGTTTATTCAGATGATAGCTGAAAAATATCGAGACTTTGCTTTATTGTGCGGTTTGAAAGAAGAAGGTATTTTTCAAACATCCCGTTCAAGTTCTCATCCTCCCGTTCATCTGCAGATTGACATTCGGCAGAAAGAATCGGAGAAATGGAATGATATGCTCGACGAAACACTTTGGGTGGATGTTTCATATCATAATAAGAAGTTTATCATTCGGAGACCTGATCTTGAGGGGGACATCGATTTTGATAACCGGATTGCCCGCGTTACCAACAGGGCAGCGGTTTACAGTTTTGATTCCTTTTTGCGAATTCTCTATTCCCTGTTCCTTGTTCAAGAGGGAGGGTTCCTCCTTCATGCTGCCTCAGTTGTAAGAGATGGTCAGGGGTATCTGTTCATGGGAAAATCCGGAGCAGGAAAGTCCACTATTGCCATCCATTCTTCTAAATACACAGTCTTAAGTGACGAGATTTCCCTGGTTAAAAAGGCAGGTGCCGATTATCTGGTCTACAGCACTCCTTTTTGGGGGGAGCAGGAAATTAAGGGCAGGAATTATTTCTCTCCTCTTGCTGGGATTTATCGATTAAAGCAGAGCTCTCAGTTGCTGACGAGAAAATTGTCCGAAAGGGAGGCATTGTGCAGATTGATGGAAAATATCTTATATTTTAGCCGGGAACCTTTTCTGACCAGACAATTATTTCAAAACTGTACTGATCTAATCCAGCAAGTAGCAATTTATGAATTGGAATTCCAAAAGGATAGTTCATTTTGGAATATGATCGGTTAGACAATGAAGAGGGTAGGAGGGGGTAGGAGGGTAGCTTGCGCTTTTATCAGTTTCCTTTGAGGTTAAAAAAGGAGCACAGAAAATGAAAAGCATACCAAAATCCTTTCCGGAATGCTCTATAAGAAAAATCCTGCCATTGACTTTTCCCGCCTTTTTGATTTTCTCTGCCCTTTTCTAATAAGGCATAAATCCTTCCAGCCATTTTATAAAATTTCAACAGCTTCTGATTTCGCTTCTGCCATAGGACAGGTTGTAATCTGGGGGAAAGCTCCGAATGACCTTCAATATTCATCACAATGGCCGCGATCTCATCAGGATAGCATACTTTTGGAAAATAATCATTATCTCCCTTTTCCCAGAATAAAAGCCGGTTTTTAAGGCAAAATCTGCCTACAATTCTGTGGATTATTAAGGTGCCCGCTGCTGTGGAACTACTTCCTACGTCATTTTCCTGCTGAAATGTCAGGCCATTTTGGCAAAAATGGTGAGTGCTTGGGGGCTTTCTTTTTCTTAAAATAACTATCCTGCCTACCTGGAGATCAGATTCAGGGCTAAAATCTGTCCAGACTTTAGCCGATAGGGTTTTGCCATCAGGAAATAGCCCTTTCATGCTATCTCCTTTGATCTTAACTTGCCAGATATCAGTTGTCATTTCAAGGATAGTGGATGGTTATGGGTGGGTGATGCATTTTGTGCATCAATACAAAAACAGCCCGCAAATAGTATATCTGCGGGCTGTTTTCAGATATTAGCCTCGGCAGCGACCTACTCTCCCACCTCGATATAAGGCAGTACCATCGGCGCAGAAGAGCTTAACTTCCGTGTTCGGAATGGGAACGGGTGTTTCCTCTTCGCCATAGCCACCGAGAAAATGTAAGTCAAGTTTTTGATCTTTGCTTTTGGGGTAAATGGAGATTGAAGGAGGGCATCTTGCGCATTTACAAAGAATGCAGGGAAAGAAAAGAGTATGGTCAAGCCTTTCGATCTATTAGTACCGGTCAGCTCAACATATTACTATGCTTACACTCCCGGCCTATCAACCTTGTCATCTTCAAGGGATCTTATCTCATAAAGAGGGGATATCTCATCTTGAGGTGGGTTTCCCGCTTAGATGCCTTCAGCGGTTATCCCTTCCGAACATAGCTAACCAGCGGTGCCACTGGCGTGACAACTGGTACACTAGAGGTCCGTCCACTCCGGTCCTCTCGTACTAGGAGCAGAGCCTCTCAAATATCCTACGCCCATGGTAGATAGGGACCGAACTGTCTCACGACGTTCTAAACCCAGCTCGCGTACCGCTTTAATTGGCGAACAGCCAAACCCTTGGGACCTGCTTCAGCCCCAGGATGCGACGAGCCGACATCGAGGTGCCAAACTTGGCCGTCGATATGAACTCTTGGGCCAAATAAGCCTGTTATCCCCGGCGTACCTTTTATCCGTTGAGCGACGGCCCTTCCACTCGGAACCGCCGGATCACTAAGCCCTGCTTTCGCACCTGCTCGACCTGTGTGTCTCGCAGTCAAGCTCCCTTATTGCCTTTGCACTCTGCGTGCGATTGCCAACCGCACTGAGGGAACCTTTGGGCGCCTCCGTTACGCTTTTGGAGGCGACCGCCCCAGTCAAACTACCCACCTGACACTGTCTCCGATCCGGATTCACGGACCTGGGTTAGTACTTCAAATTAATAAGGGTGGTATCTCAAGGTTGGCTCCACTCAGGCTGACGCCCAAGCTTCTCCGCCTCCCACCTATCCTGCACATACCAATTCAAAGTACAATGTCAGGCTATAGTAAAGGTGCACGGGGTCTTTCCGTCTAGCCACGGGTAACCGGCATCTTCACCGGTGCTACAATTTCGCTGAGTCGCTCGTTGAGACAGTGCCCAGATCGTTACGCCATTCGTGCAGGTCGGAACTTACCCGACAAGGAATTTCGCTACCTTAGGACCGTTATAGTTACGGCCGCCGTTTACTGGGGCTTCGGTTCAAAGCTTCTCCCCAAAAGGATGACCTCTCCCCTTAACCTTCCAGCACCGGGCAGGCGTCAGTCCCTATACATCGTGTTGCCACTTAGCAGAGACCTGTGTTTTTAGTAAACAGTCGCCTGGGCCTGGTCACTGCAACCCCCTCGTGCTTCTCCTCACGGATAACACTAGCGGGGCACCCCTTCTCCCGAAGTTACGGAGCTATTTTGCCGAGTTCCTTAACGAGCGTTCTCTCAAGCGCCTTAGGATTCTCACCCCACCCACCTGTGTCGGTTTACGGTACGGTCACCTCACAGCTCACTAGAGGTTTTTCTTGGCAGTATGGGTTCAGGTAGTTTATGTCCCTCTAAGGAGACTCCCCATCACCTCTCAGAGTATATGCTATCCAGATTTGCTTAGATAGCCTCCTACGGGCTTAGACCTCGCTATCCAATCCGAGGATACCCTACCCTCCTGCGTCACCCCATCGCTCAAACGCTGCTTTGGTGGTACAGGAATATGAACCTGTTTCCCATCACCTACGCCTTTCGGCCTCGGCTAAGGATCCGACTAACCCTGAGCGGATTAACCTTCCTCAGGAAACCTTAGGTTTACGGCGACTCTGTTTCTCACAGAGTTTATCGCTACTCATGCCAGCATAATCACTTCCATACAGTCCACCAGTCTTCCCAGTCTGACTTCAACCCGTATGGAACGCTCCTCTACCAAAGAAGTTTTTAACCTTCCTTCCGTAGCTTCGGTGGTAAGTTTGAGCCCCGTTATATTTTCGGCGCAAGATCACTAGACCAGTGAGCTATTACGCTTTCTTTAAAGGATGGCTGCTTCTAAGCCAACCTCCTGGTTGTTTAAGTAATCTCACATCCTTTCCCACTTAACTTACACTTTGGGACCTTAGCTGACGGTCTGGGCTGTTTCCCTTTCGACTATGAAGCTTATCCCTCACAGTCTGACTCCTCCAGTAACATGTTGACAACATTTGCAGTTTAGTTGGACTTGGTAACCGAGATGGCCCCTTATCCATCCAGAGCCCTACCGCTGCCACTGAATCTGGAAGGCTAGCCCTAAAGCTATTTCGAGGAGAACCAGCTATCTCCGAGTTTGATTGGCCTTTCACCCCTACCCACAGCTCATCCAGGACATTTTCAACTGTCAAAGGTTCGGGCCTCCACATGCTTTTACACATGCTTTACCCTGGCCATGGGTAGCTCACCCGGCTTCGGGTCTACTCAATACAACTTGTCGCCCCATTCGGACTCGCTTTCGCTACGGCTCCACCTCCATCGGCTTAACCTTGCTGCACTGAGTAACTCGCTGGCTCATTAAGCAAAAGGCACGCGGTCTAGCTGAAAACCTCACGGCCTCATAGCTATTCCACTGCTTGTAAACATTTAGTTTCAGGTACTTTTCACTCTCCTCACCGGAGTACTTTTCACCTTTCCCTCACGGTACTTGTTCACTATCGGTCGTCAATGAGTATTTAGCCTTAGGAGGTGGTCCTCCCGGATTCACACAAGACTCCACGTATCCCGTGTTACTTGGGTGCCTGATCACAAGAGTCTGCTACCCTTTCGCTTACCGGACTTTCACCGTCTATGGTTAGCCTTCCCAGACTATTCAGCTAGAATGCAGTTTTTTAACTCCCTGGAGAATCTACACCTTCTCCCAACCAGGTCCCTCTACCCCGAACATACAACGCATGTAGGCTATCACGTATGTCCAGTTTAGGCTCTTCCCCGTTCGCTCGCCGCTACTGAGGGAATCGATTTCTCTTTCTCTTCCTCAGGGTACTGAGATGTTTCAGTTCCCCTGGTTCGCCTCTACCCCCTATTTTATTCAAGGATAGATGCCGGAATATTACTCCCGGCCGGTTTCCCGATTCGGGTACCCCCGGATCTATGTCTGTTTGCGACTCCCCGAGGCTTATCGCAGCTTACTGCGCCCTTCTTCGCCTATTGACGCCAAGGCATCCACTAAATGCTCTTAGTAGCTTGACCATACATTTTCCCTTGTATGTCAAAGAATCCTTCGTCTAATTTACCCTAGCAAAGATTCAATTTTCAAAGATCTAAAAAGAAACCACACAGACCCAAACTCACCAAAGATATTCTCTCTCTCTCTTCTTTTCTCTGTGTCTCTGTGCCTCTGTGGTTGCCTTTCTTTTTTTCACATATTACCCCTTCATGGGTATCTTTCAAAAACCTTTTTTCTTTTCTCTTTCCTGCTTTCTCTTCTATGGTGGAGATGAGCGGGTTCGAACCGCTGACCTCCTGCTTGCAAGGCAGGCGCTCTCCCAACTGAGCTACACCCCCTTTTTCTCTGTTATGGGCCTATCTGGACTTGAACCAGAGACCTCACGCTTATCAGGCGTGCGCTCTAACCAGCTGAGCTATAGGCCCAACAAAAAGGGAGGGTATCGCTATTTCGCTTATCGTCAATCTCAATGGATTCTTTCAATCCTTAGAAAGGAGGTGATCCAGCCGCAGGTTCTCCTACGGCTACCTTGTTACGACTTCACCCTAATCACCAACCACACCTTCGGCATCTGCCCCCCTTGCGGGTTAGCCCAATGACTTCTGGTGTAGCCGATTCTCATGGTGTGACGGGCGGTGTGTACAAGGCCCGGGAACGTATTCACCGTGGCGTGCTGATCCACGATTACTAGCGATTCCGGCTTCATGAAGTCGAGTTGCAGACTTCAATCCGAACTGTGACTGGCTTTTTGAGATTAGCTCCGCCTCGCGACCTTGCATACTCTTTGTACCAGCCATTGTAGCACGTGTGTAGCCCTGGACATAAGGGCCATGAGGACTTGACGTCATCCCCACCCTCCTCCGGTTTATCACCGGCAGTTCCCTTAAAGTTCCCAGCGCGACCTGTTGGCAATTAAGGGTGAGGGTTGCGCTCGTTGCGGGACTTAACCCAACATCTCACGACACGAGCTGACGACAGCCATGCAGCACCTGTGTACCTGTCCCCAAAGGGAAAATGCTATCTCTAGCACCGTCAAGTACATGTCAAACCCAGGTAAGGTTCTTCGCGTTGCTTCGAATTAAACCACATGCTCCACCGCTTGTGCGGGCCCCCGTCAATTCCTTTGAGTTTCATTCTTGCGAACGTACTCCCCAGGCGGGACACTTAATGCGTTAGCTGCGGCACAGAAGGAGTCGATACCTCCTACACCTAGTGTCCATCGTTTACGGCTAGGACTACCGGGGTATCTAATCCCGTTCGCTCCCCTAGCTTTCGCGCCTCAGCGTCAGTATTAGTCCAGAGAGCCGCCTTCGCCACCGGTGTTCCTCCCAATATCTACGCATTTCACCGCTACACTGGGAATTCCACTCTCCTCTCCTATACTCAAGCCCAGCAGTTTTAGACACAATTCCATGGTTAAGCCATGGTCTTTCGCATCTAACTTACCAGGCCGCCTACACGCCCTTTACGCCCAGTAATTCCGAACAACGCTTGCCCCCTCCGTATTACCGCGGCTGCTGGCACGGAGTTAGCCGGGGCTTTCTCTGGTGGTACCGTCAAACCATTACGTTCTTCACGTAACAGCACTTCTTCCCACCTAACAAGACTTTACAACCCAAGGGCCTTCATCGTCTACGCGGTATTGCTGCGTCAGGGTTTCCCCCATTGCGCAATATTCCCCACTGCTGCCTCCCGTAGGAGTCTGGGCCGTATCTCAATCCCAGTGTGGCCGTACACCCTCTCAGGCCGGCTAACCATCCTCACCTTGGTGGGCCATTACCCCGCCAACTAGCTAATGGTACGCGAGCGCATCCTGAAGCGAAAGCTTTCATGAAGAGGCCTTCTTTGATTAAAGCTGCATGCGCAGCCCTAATGTCGTAAAGTATTAGCACTCCTTTCGGAATGTTATCCTCTACTCCAGGGCAGCTTGCTCACGCGTTACTCACCCGTTCGCCACTTTACTCAGGGCCCGAAGGCCCCTTTCTCGTTCGACTTGCATGTGTTAAGCATACCGCCAGCGTTCGTTCTGAGCCAGGATCAAACTCTCCATCAAGTTTTATCCCTATCCTAAATTCCTGTCCGCAAAATAGCGATACCCATCTTTTCAAAGAACTATATACTGCCTTCTTTCTCTTTCTTCCCGTGGATCTTTCTCAACCGCGTTTTTTATTCTATCAACCTTTCCTCCCCCTGTCAAGCTCTTTGTTCGCTTTTTTCTCAACCCAGCATCCTGCTCAACAGGAAATCCCATACTATCATCACCTCTCACCCTTGTCAATATTTTTGTTTATTTTTTTATGATGAACATCCGGTAGAGGAGGGGAGAAGAACCGAGCTGAGAAAGCAAAGCCCGCAACACTGAGTTACGGGCTTTGCAGAGAAAATTAAATTAGCCTCGGCAGCGACCTACTCTCCCACCTCGATATAAGGCAGTACCATCGGCGCAGAAGAGCTTAACTTCCGTGTTCGGAATGGGAACGGGTGTTTCCTCTTCGCCATAGCCACCGAGAAAATGTAAGTCAAGTTTTTGATCTTTGCTTTTGGGGTAAATGGAGATTGAAGGAGGGCATCTTGCGCATTTACAAAGAATGCAGGGAAAGAAAAGAGTATGGTCAAGCCTTTCGATCTATTAGTACCGGTCAGCTCAACATATTACTATGCTTACACTCCCGGCCTATCAACCTTGTCATCTTCAAGGGATCTTATCTCATAAAGAGGGGATATCTCATCTTGAGGTGGGTTTCCCGCTTAGATGCCTTCAGCGGTTATCCCTTCCGAACATAGCTAACCAGCGGTGCCACTGGCGTGACAACTGGTACACTAGAGGTCCGTCCACTCCGGTCCTCTCGTACTAGGAGCAGAGCCTCTCAAATATCCTACGCCCATGGTAGATAGGGACCGAACTGTCTCACGACGTTCTAAACCCAGCTCGCGTACCGCTTTAATTGGCGAACAGCCAAACCCTTGGGACCTGCTTCAGCCCCAGGATGCGACGAGCCGACATCGAGGTGCCAAACTTGGCCGTCGATATGAACTCTTGGGCCAAATAAGCCTGTTATCCCCGGCGTACCTTTTATCCGTTGAGCGACGGCCCTTCCACTCGGAACCGCCGGATCACTAAGCCCTGCTTTCGCACCTGCTCGACCTGTGTGTCTCGCAGTCAAGCTCCCTTATTGCCTTTGCACTCTGCGTGCGATTGCCAACCGCACTGAGGGAACCTTTGGGCGCCTCCGTTACGCTTTTGGAGGCGACCGCCCCAGTCAAACTACCCACCTGACACTGTCTCCGATCCGGATTCACGGACCTGGGTTAGTACTTCAAATTAATAAGGGTGGTATCTCAAGGTTGGCTCCACTCAGGCTGACGCCCAAGCTTCTCCGCCTCCCACCTATCCTGCACATACCAATTCAAAGTACAATGTCAGGCTATAGTAAAGGTGCACGGGGTCTTTCCGTCTAGCCACGGGTAACCGGCATCTTCACCGGTGCTACAATTTCGCTGAGTCGCTCGTTGAGACAGTGCCCAGATCGTTACGCCATTCGTGCAGGTCGGAACTTACCCGACAAGGAATTTCGCTACCTTAGGACCGTTATAGTTACGGCCGCCGTTTACTGGGGCTTCGGTTCAAAGCTTCTCCCCAAAAGGATGACCTCTCCCCTTAACCTTCCAGCACCGGGCAGGCGTCAGTCCCTATACATCGTGTTGCCACTTAGCAGAGACCTGTGTTTTTAGTAAACAGTCGCCTGGGCCTGGTCACTGCAACCCCCTCGTGCTTCTCCTCACGGATAACACTAGCGGGGCACCCCTTCTCCCGAAGTTACGGAGCTATTTTGCCGAGTTCCTTAACGAGCGTTCTCTCAAGCGCCTTAGGATTCTCACCCCACCCACCTGTGTCGGTTTACGGTACGGTCACCTCACAGCTCACTAGAGGTTTTTCTTGGCAGTATGGGTTCAGGTAGTTTATGTCCCTCTAAGGAGACTCCCCATCACCTCTCAGAGTATATGCTATCCAGATTTGCTTAGATAGCCTCCTACGGGCTTAGACCTCGCTATCCAATCCGAGGATACCCTACCCTCCTGCGTCACCCCATCGCTCAAACGCTGCTTTGGTGGTACAGGAATATGAACCTGTTTCCCATCACCTACGCCTTTCGGCCTCGGCTAAGGATCCGACTAACCCTGAGCGGATTAACCTTCCTCAGGAAACCTTAGGTTTACGGCGACTCTGTTTCTCACAGAGTTTATCGCTACTCATGCCAGCATAATCACTTCCATACAGTCCACCAGTCTTCCCAGTCTGACTTCAACCCGTATGGAACGCTCCTCTACCAAAGAAGTTTTTAACCTTCCTTCCGTAGCTTCGGTGGTAAGTTTGAGCCCCGTTATATTTTCGGCGCAAGATCACTAGACCAGTGAGCTATTACGCTTTCTTTAAAGGATGGCTGCTTCTAAGCCAACCTCCTGGTTGTTTAAGTAATCTCACATCCTTTCCCACTTAACTTACACTTTGGGACCTTAGCTGACGGTCTGGGCTGTTTCCCTTTCGACTATGAAGCTTATCCCTCACAGTCTGACTCCTCCAGTAACATGTTGACAACATTTGCAGTTTAGTTGGACTTGGTAACCGAGATGGCCCCTTATCCATCCAGAGCCCTACCGCTGCCACTGAATCTGGAAGGCTAGCCCTAAAGCTATTTCGAGGAGAACCAGCTATCTCCGAGTTTGATTGGCCTTTCACCCCTACCCACAGCTCATCCAGGACATTTTCAACTGTCAAAGGTTCGGGCCTCCACATGCTTTTACACATGCTTTACCCTGGCCATGGGTAGCTCACCCGGCTTCGGGTCTACTCAATACAACTTGTCGCCCCATTCGGACTCGCTTTCGCTACGGCTCCACCTCCATCGGCTTAACCTTGCTGCACTGAGTAACTCGCTGGCTCATTAAGCAAAAGGCACGCGGTCTAGCTGAAAACCTCACGGCCTCATAGCTATTCCACTGCTTGTAAACATTTAGTTTCAGGTACTTTTCACTCTCCTCACCGGAGTACTTTTCACCTTTCCCTCACGGTACTTGTTCACTATCGGTCGTCAATGAGTATTTAGCCTTAGGAGGTGGTCCTCCCGGATTCACACAAGACTCCACGTATCCCGTGTTACTTGGGTGCCTGATCACAAGAGTCTGCTACCCTTTCGCTTACCGGACTTTCACCGTCTATGGTTAGCCTTCCCAGACTATTCAGCTAGAATGCAGTTTTTTAACTCCCTGGAGAATCTACACCTTCTCCCAACCAGGTCCCTCTACCCCGAACATACAACGCATGTAGGCTATCACGTATGTCCAGTTTAGGCTCTTCCCCGTTCGCTCGCCGCTACTGAGGGAATCGATTTCTCTTTCTCTTCCTCAGGGTACTGAGATGTTTCAGTTCCCCTGGTTCGCCTCTACCCCCTATTTTATTCAAGGATAGATGCCGGAATATTACTCCCGGCCGGTTTCCCGATTCGGGTACCCCCGGATCTATGTCTGTTTGCGACTCCCCGAGGCTTATCGCAGCTTACTGCGCCCTTCTTCGCCTATTGACGCCAAGGCATCCACTAAATGCTCTTAGTAGCTTGACCATACATTTTCCCTTGTATGTCAAAGAATCCTTCGTCTAATTTACCCTAGCAAAGATTCAATTTTCAAAGATCTAAAAAGAAACCACACAGACCCAAACTCACCAAAGATATTCTCTCTCTCTCTTCTTTTCTCTGTGTCTCTGTGCCTCTGTGGTTGCCTTTCTTTTTTTCACATATTACCCCTTCATGGGTATCTTTCAAAAACCTTTTTTCTTTTCTCTTTCCTGCTTTCTCTTCTATGGTGGAGATGAGCGGGTTCGAACCGCTGACCTCCTGCTTGCAAGGCAGGCGCTCTCCCAACTGAGCTACACCCCCTTTTTCTCTGTTATGGGCCTATCTGGACTTGAACCAGAGACCTCACGCTTATCAGGCGTGCGCTCTAACCAGCTGAGCTATAGGCCCAACAAAAAGGGAGGGTATCGCTATTTCGCTTATCGTCAATCTCAATGGATTCTTTCAATCCTTAGAAAGGAGGTGATCCAGCCGCAGGTTCTCCTACGGCTACCTTGTTACGACTTCACCCTAATCACCAACCACACCTTCGGCATCTGCCCCCCTTGCGGGTTAGCCCAATGACTTCTGGTGTAGCCGATTCTCATGGTGTGACGGGCGGTGTGTACAAGGCCCGGGAACGTATTCACCGTGGCGTGCTGATCCACGATTACTAGCGATTCCGGCTTCATGAAGTCGAGTTGCAGACTTCAATCCGAACTGTGACTGGCTTTTTGAGATTAGCTCCGCCTCGCGACCTTGCATACTCTTTGTACCAGCCATTGTAGCACGTGTGTAGCCCTGGACATAAGGGCCATGAGGACTTGACGTCATCCCCACCCTCCTCCGGTTTATCACCGGCAGTTCCCTTAAAGTTCCCAGCGCGACCTGTTGGCAATTAAGGGTGAGGGTTGCGCTCGTTGCGGGACTTAACCCAACATCTCACGACACGAGCTGACGACAGCCATGCAGCACCTGTGTACCTGTCCCCAAAGGGAAAATGCTATCTCTAGCACCGTCAAGTACATGTCAAACCCAGGTAAGGTTCTTCGCGTTGCTTCGAATTAAACCACATGCTCCACCGCTTGTGCGGGCCCCCGTCAATTCCTTTGAGTTTCATTCTTGCGAACGTACTCCCCAGGCGGGACACTTAATGCGTTAGCTGCGGCACAGAAGGAGTCGATACCTCCTACACCTAGTGTCCATCGTTTACGGCTAGGACTACCGGGGTATCTAATCCCGTTCGCTCCCCTAGCTTTCGCGCCTCAGCGTCAGTATTAGTCCAGAGAGCCGCCTTCGCCACCGGTGTTCCTCCCAATATCTACGCATTTCACCGCTACACTGGGAATTCCACTCTCCTCTCCTATACTCAAGCCCAGCAGTTTTAGACACAATTCCATGGTTAAGCCATGGTCTTTCGCATCTAACTTACCAGGCCGCCTACACGCCCTTTACGCCCAGTAATTCCGAACAACGCTTGCCCCCTCCGTATTACCGCGGCTGCTGGCACGGAGTTAGCCGGGGCTTTCTCTGGTGGTACCGTCAAACCATTACGTTCTTCACGTAACAGCACTTCTTCCCACCTAACAAGACTTTACAACCCAAGGGCCTTCATCGTCTACGCGGTATTGCTGCGTCAGGGTTTCCCCCATTGCGCAATATTCCCCACTGCTGCCTCCCGTAGGAGTCTGGGCCGTATCTCAATCCCAGTGTGGCCGTACACCCTCTCAGGCCGGCTAACCATCCTCACCTTGGTGGGCCATTACCCCGCCAACTAGCTAATGGTACGCGAGCGCATCCTGAAGCGAAAGCTTTCATGAAGAGGCCTTCTTTGATTAAAGCTGCATGCGCAGCCCTAATGTCGTAAAGTATTAGCACTCCTTTCGGAATGTTATCCTCTACTCCAGGGCAGCTTGCTCACGCGTTACTCACCCGTTCGCCACTTTACTCAGGGCCCGAAGGCCCCTTTCTCGTTCGACTTGCATGTGTTAAGCATACCGCCAGCGTTCGTTCTGAGCCAGGATCAAACTCTCCATCAAGTTTTATCCCTATCCTAAATTCCTGTCCGCAAAATAGCGATACCCATCTTTTCAAAGAACTATATACTGCCTTCTTTCTCTTTCTTCCCGTGGATCTTTCTCAACCGCGTTTTTTATTCTATCAACCTTTCCTCCCCCTGTCAAGCTCTTTGTTCGCTCTCCCTTTATCCTTTATCCGCCATCATTTTCTCACCGGGGACTACTATACTACCATGACTCCTTATTTGTGTCAATATCTTCTTTCAGCTTTATGATGATAATACCAAATGAGATGAACTGAAGACCACCGGAAAATGAATGCAATACGTCCCTATTTTATATGAAAATAATTATGAAATTCAACCAAGAAACCACTTTTTTAGATCGCGGCAGGTAAATTTTTTATTCAGTAATTAAATTTTTGTAGTGCGTAAAATATGATAATGTGATATTATTAGTAAGACATCCTTAAATCTGTAGCAAAAATGGAGGGAACTATGCAAAAAAAGAGACTCAATTTCACTATCCCAAAAGATAGTTACGAGGCACTGAAAGAATTAAGCACTAAAAGCGGATTGACAGTCAGCGAGATCATGAGAGAGGCTATTCGGATCTATAAATGGGCAAAATTAGAATCAGGGAAAGGAAACGTCATTGTCTCAAAAACCGATGACGGCAAAGGTGTTGAGACAAGGGTTATTCTCTAGTCACCAGCAGGTGCCGGATCAATCTCCTCCCGATGGAGAATGAGGTAATTCCAGACTGACTACCTTGGAAAGACCCGGCTGTTCGATCGTCACCCCATAAATCGCATCAGCAGTTTGCATCGTTTTCTTGCTGTGAGTGATAATGAGAAACTGTGTTCGCTGCTTGAATTCGTTGATAATAGTAAGAAATCGATCGATATTGGCATCATCCAGCGGAGCATCGATCTCATCCAGTAAGCAGAATGGACTCGGCTTCAGCAGATAAATGGCTAAAATCAGGGCAATCGCCGTCATGGCTTTTTCGCCGCCGGAAAGAAGAGATAAATATTGCGGTTTTTTCCCCGGTGGCTGAGCCACTACTTCGACACCTGTTTCAAGCAGATCATTGGGTTCCTCAAGTAAAAGCTCCGCATGTCCGCCTTCAAACAACCGTTTGAAGGCGGCTTGAAAATTAAAGTTTATGCTGTCAAATGCCTGCTGAAAGCGCGCACAGGAATCCTGATTGATCCGGCTGATCAGGGAATTGAGCGATTCGAGAGAGCTGCGCATGTCGGTTTCCTGCTGGTGGAGAAATTCATAGCGCTGAAGGAGCTGATTGTATTCCTCAATTGCCATAAGGTTGACTGCTCCCAGGGATGAGATCGCGCTCCTGATAGTCTGGAGCTGTTCCTGAAGCTCCCGGATTTCTCCTTCACCGAGAAGCGGAGAATCATCAGGAGGAATCATCTGGTCCTCAGGTAAATGGCTGTCTCCAAGGAGGTGACTCATGCGGATCTGTATCTCTGTCAGGTGAAGCTCAACCTTTTTGGTTTCCATGAGAACCTGATTTTTCGCCTGAAGGGCTTTCTTCAGTTTTTTTTCCAAATGCCTGACTATCTCGACCCGTTCATTACGGTCAGCTTCAAGCCTCGTGAAATCGAGGCTGGCAGCCTCTCTGTCTTGTATAAGCTGGGGGAGACGTCCGTTCAGCTCATGAAGGGTCTGATCGCTTTTTTGCCAATTGAGATCAATTTTTTCCAGCCTGCTCTGAAGATTAGCTATCCTCCTGGTATTCTGAAGCTGTAATTCCTGCTGGTGCCGCACGTTTGTCTGCAGCGCCTTGTGATGCTCCCGGAAGGAAGTAAGGGCGATTTTGCAGTCAGTCATTTGCTCCTGCAAGCTTTTCTCCTGCTGGCGCAAGGTATCAAGCTCATGAGCAAAGGTTCTGATTTCCTGCTCAGCCTGGATTTTTTCTTCCCTGACCTTACCGAGCCGCGCTTCCTGGTTCTTCAGATCCGCAGCCAGTTCTTCCTCATCAGCCAGAGCCCGCTCTTTTTTGTACTTGACTTCCTTGAGCCGCTGCCGATCCTGCTCAAGCTCCGCCTCAAGGTGAGAGAGGTCTTTTTGCAGCCCATTCAGGGCGATTTCAAGCTTATGCTGCCGCTGATTCAGTTCCTCCTTCTCCTGCCGCAGCTCTTCAATCTCTTTGGCTGTCTTGTTTCGGGCAGCTTCCTCCTGTTCGATATTCGATTGGAGGAGTGGAACCGAGACCTGCAACTCTTCCATCTGTCGTTTTCTGGCCAGAAGGCTTGGCGAGGTCTTCTGGGACTCTCCACCGGAAATTATTCCGCAGGAAGATAAAATTTCGCCGCTTCGGGTCACGATCCGATACTGTCCGCTCAGTTTCGGAAATATCTGTCTGGCCACCGAGATATCATCAACCAGAATCGTATGGCCAAAAAAATACGCCATAACTCTCTCATACCGCTTCTCATACCGGATCAGCCTGATTGCCAGGCCGATGATTCCCGGTATATCCAAAGATTCAAGAGCATGCTCCTCCAGACCAGGCGCAGTATCAGGGCAGGGAATGCCCTCAACAGCCATGAATGTTCCCCGCCCGGCCTTGTGCTCCTTGAGATACTGGAGAAGGATAAGCCCGTCTTCGAGGGTATTGACGAGCATGCACTGAAGATCATGCTCCAGGACGGTCTCAATGGCCTTCTCATAGGCCGGGGGCACGGTAATGAGCTCGGCAACCACTCCCACAAGTCCCGCTGTCTCCCGCTGATTTTTCTTTCTGGCCAAAAGCAGGTGTCTGACACTGTCCTGATATCCCTCTTTGCGCTCAAAGATATCTTCCAGCGAAAGGAGAAGCGATCGCTCGGCCTGAAATTTCTTGTCAAGGCTACGGATCCGAAGCTCTGCCTCCTTCAGGTCCTCAAGTCTTTGCTTCATCCGCCCGGAAAGCTCACTCTCCTGCTGCCGCATCTCCCCATGCAGACGCTTGTGCTGTTCAACCTGCTGGTGAAGGTTTTTCCTCCGCTCATCTTTGCGTTGAAGGTCATCCTCCAGTCGGCACAGGGTCCTCTGGAACCCTTCCTGCCTTCCCTGGATTTCTTTCTGTTTTCCTTTCAGGTTCCCGCACAGGTTCTCAAGCCGTGCCTCCTGATTCGTCAACCCCAGGACATCCTTGCGCCTGGTCTCGTAGGCATGATTTTTTTTCTGAATGCTCTGGCCAAGGAGCTGGCACTCGTTTTCCAGGCTTTTCAATCCTTCGCTTTTGTCTGCAAGGGACTGTTCTTTTTCCCGCAGGTCAGCTTCAAGAGTATGTATGGCAGCTTCGATTTTCGATTGGGATTTATGCAACTCTTCCAGCTCCAGATTGATAGCAATCCGCTCCTCCTCAAGCCGCTTCAACTCTTTTTCACTCGATTGCTGCTGCTGGGTGAGGGTATTTATCTGGCTTTCGAGCGCATAAACCGCTTTTTGCCGGATAGAAATCCGCTCTTCACATTCCAGAAGGGCTGTTTTGGACTTTTCAATTTCAGTCTCAGCCTGGGCAAGATCAGAGTTCACGGCCATTTCCCTGTCCTTCCACTGCTGAAGCTCTGCATCGAGTCCCTTTTTTTCCCGAAGAAGGCCGAGATACTGTCCCAGGGCGATTTTGTGAGCCAGCTCATCCTCCTGCCTGCGGTACTCCCGGTAGACCATAGCCAGCTCAGCCTGTTTGGACAGGGTATCTTTTTGCTTTTCCACCTCATGCAGGATATCCTTTATCCGCTCCAGGTTCTGTTCCGTGGCCTCCATCTTTTTCAGGGCCTCTTCCCGTTTCGACTTGTACTTGAGGATCCCGGCTGCGGATTCAATCAGCGAGCGGCGCTCTTTGGGCTTGGCCATGATAATAAAGTCAATTTTTCCCTGCTCGACAATGGAATAGGCACCCCTGCCCAGACCGGTGTCAAGAAACATATCAACGATGTCCTTTAACCGGCACTGACTTTTGTTGATAAAGTATTCGTTTTCGCCCGACCGGAAGATCCTGCGGGTTATGACCACTTCCGGGAAGGCGACAGGGAGGGAGCCAAGGTTGGTCAGTTTCAGGGAGACTTCCGCCATTCCCTTCGGCGGACGGCAGGTACTGCCATTGAAGATGACATCCTCCATCTGGCCTCCCCGGAGGGATTTGGCACTTTGCTCACCCAGGACCCAACGGATGGCGTCAGTGATATTGCTTTTTCCGCATCCATTGGGTCCCACAATGGCAGTGATTCCTGGTTTAAAAACCAGTTCCACTTTATCAGCGAAGGATTTAAACCCTTGGATTTTAAGTGATTCTAAACGCACGGACAGACTTTACAGCCAGGTTTATAATTGAGCCAGGGCATCTTCGATTCTATCCAGGCCAATCCGGATACTCTCCATACTACAGGCATAGGAGAGCCGGACATGGTGATCGGAACCGAAGGCAGAGCCAGGGACAACCGCAACGTGAGCTTTTTCCAGAAGGTAATTGGACAGGTCGAGGGAGGAATTGATAACGATATTTTCGTTCCTTTTTCCCAGGCACGAGGAAATATTGGGAAAGGCATAAAACGCTCCTCCGGGGTTCAGGCAGGAAACACCTGGTATCCTGTTCAACCGGCTGACCATGTAGTCTTTTCTTTTGGCAAATTCCATAACCATATCATGAACGAATTTCTGGTCTCCATTCAGGGCCTCAACTGCCGCTTTCTGGGAGATCGAAGTAGGGTTTGAGGTAGTCTGGCTCTGGATTTTGGACATTGCCTTGACCAGATCCTTTGGTCCGGCAGCATAGCCGATTCTCCAGCCGGTCATGGAATATGGCTTGGACACGGCATTGACCACTACGGTCAGGGCTTTGATTTCCTCTCCCAGTGAGGCAATACTGATACACGGAGTATTGTCATAGGTAATCTGCTCATAGCATTCATCGGAAATAATGACGATTCCCCGCCTGACGGCAAGGTCAGCCACTTTTTCCAGAATTTCCCGCGAATAAATGACCCCGGTAGGGTTAGAGGGACTATTAACGATAATGGCTTTGGTCTTTGGGGTGATCAGGCTGGCGAGAAGATCGGGGTTCATCTGAAACCCTTCAGACTCTCTGGTTTCCATAATCACCGGCTTTGCGCCAACCAGCTTGATTTGCTCAGGGTAGGAAACCCAATAGGGGGATGGCACGATGACTTCGTCCTGCGGATCGAGAAGACTCAGGCAGATGTTGAACAGAGAGTGCTTTGCTCCGCAGGAAATAATGATCTCATCCGGCTCGTAGGTCAGGCCGTTGTCCCGGGATAATTTTTTGACTACGGCAACTTTCAACTCATCGATTCCTGATTCTGCCGTATACTTGGTAAATCCCTGGTTGATAGCTGCCCTGGCTGCCTGTTTAACATTTTCCGGAGTATCAAAGTCAGGCTCGCCAGCACCAAAACCGATTACGTCGATCCCTTCAGCACGCATCTTTTTTGCCTTAGCGGTAATGGCTAAGGTTGGGGAAGGGCTGATCTCTTTAACCCTTGATGCCAAGTTCATGATCTTATTACCTCACTTATTGCCTTAATGTCCTCTGGTAGGTTAACTAATCTTACAAAGTTGTTGGAAAAGGGGTATAATCTCTCTTTCATACCAGACCTGAATATTTTCTCCCCCCCTGTATTTTCCTATCATTAGCTGTGTTGAACATAAAATGAAGCTAAGTGCAGAAGTCGTGATCTCTTTAATCTCGTTTGGATCTCTTAGCATTTTAACTTTTCCACTTTTTTGAACAAAAGAAATTAAATCTTGAGCATGTGTGAACTTAGACCAATGACGATAAAGAAGATCATACTCGGCTCCTCGCTTAATACAAATTGCCAATGTCCTTAAATCATTAGGACCACCAAACAATTGATACCAATGAGGCATATTCTTGAATTTTTGATATTCAGCCTCAATCGGTTGAATATGTGGTTTTGATAACATTTCCTCTAATGCTGATTTCCGTGCTCGTACGTCATCTATAGAGGGTAATTCCATGTTTTTTGCAATAATATCAACATCAAAATTCTTTTTAAATTCCATGCCTTTAGGTGTTGAAGGATCAAGACGATCATAGAAGTTCAAACGCTCGTGGATATGTCCAAGTAGCCATGATAAGGAACGCTGAACATACTCCCTATCATCTTCAAAGATATACTCCAAATATAATAGTGCCTCAAAAGAACTTCTCAGGAGGGGTATAGCAGGGGCGGTACAGCTTTCGGTTATAAGCACTTCAATCCCATCTGTTTGCTCAATAATGTGATGATATAGCGTAAATGGAGCTAGGTCCTCATCGATACCTCCATTAGAGGATTGGTCACATCTAACGAGAACATTCGTTGCATGATTGACCAACTCTTTCAGCAAAGGAGAAGCGATATCGATAATTTCGCGCCCCAATGCCTTTGATAAGTCTCGATCGAGAAAAGCCCTGAATGGTTCGGTAGACATATTTCTCTCCATGATGATTAAAGTAAATCCCTTGGTTTTTATACATTAATCACCATCGTTAGCCACTCTCCGGTCTCATTATCGAGTAAACCGCCCTATTGAAACCTTAAAAGTGTCGAAGGTCTAAAATAAATCTATATATTCCTATATCTTCCTGAACTTTTCTTCCAGTTTCGTTTTTACGTAAGGCTCCACCATGTCATCGATGCATCCTCCGAGCAGGGCGAGCTCACGGACCAGGCTGGAGCTTAGGTAAATGTAGTTGGCCTTTGGCGTTAAGAAGACAGTCTCGAATTCGTTGCCCAGCTTTCGATTCACCAGCGCCATCTGGAGCTCGGACTCAAAGTCGGAGATAGCGCGCAGCCCGCGGATAATGGCCTGAGCCTTGAGCTTGCGGGCAAAATCAACCAGAAGCCCCTGGAAAGAGGTCACTTGTACGCGGGATACCCCATGCAGACATTGCTCAGCCATGTCTTTGCGCTCTTCCAGCGAGAAGGCCGGTTTCTTGGGCGAATCGGCAGCTATGGCAACGATGACCTCATCGAAAAGCTTCAGCCCTCGATGGACCAGGTCAAGGTGGCCTTTGGTAACCGGATCGAATGTACCTGGATAGATTGCTCTTCGCATCAGGATTCCTTCTCTCTCTCTGGACATGGCTCATTCTCCTGCAAGGTTCTCTCTTTTTGAATCTCTTCTTTCCGGTAAAAAGAAAGGTGTGTATCGCCAAATTCTGAAACCCGCTGCTTGATCAGATTCCCGACCCGTTCCGGCATGCAATCTTTTGCGCTGTGTTCGGCAATGACGATATGCTCCTCATCGAATAGATCGGTTGCATCCAGGGCTTCCAGTGCTTTCAGAGCAAGGTCGGAACTGTAGGGAGGATCGATGAAGATAATGCCGAATTTTCTTCGCCGGTTCTGCAGGGCAGCAATAGCCCGCAGAACATCACAGTTGATGATCTCGAAGTTGGTAAAACCGCACAGATGGATATTGCTTCGGACCAATTCCGCATAAGAGGCTTTCTTTTCCACAAAGGTAGCATGTTTTGCTCCCCGGCTCAAGGCCTCGATGCCGATGTTCCCTGTTCCGGCAAAAAGGTCCAGAAAGCGCGCATCCTGGACCTGTGGCCCCAGAATATCAAACAGAGCCTCTTTGACCCTGTCCGAAGTTGGCCGAAGGGCATACCTGATCGAGGATTTCAATTTTCTTCCTTTGGCAGAACCGGCAATTACCCGCATTGGTTTTGTTTTTCTCCACAAAGATTAACCAAAGAGGTCTTTGCTCTCCATTTTCTCTGAGTTTGCCTTTGTGCCTCTGTGTCTCTGTGGTGTCTTTTGTTTTTTATTTTTATAATGGCAACCACTGACAATAATCAGCCCGGAGCAAACTCCGTTTGCTCCGGGCTGAGGGTTTACCTTGGTTTATCGATATGGTATCGATTATTCACCCATGGTAGTTTCTTTGCTGCCGCTCCTCTCTTCCTTGATTTTAGCATGAGCTGCAGCCAGCCGGGCGATAGGCACCCGGTAGGGAGAACAACTGACGTAGTTTAAGCCCGCCCGATGGCAGAACTCCACCGATGCAGGATCACCGCCGTGCTCGCCGCAAATACCTACCTTCAGATCGGGGCGGGTGGCGCGACCTCTTTCCACGCTCATTTTAATCAACTGGCCAACGCCAACCTGATCCAGGGTGATGAATGGATCGTCGGGCAAAATCTTTTTCTCCACATATCCCGGCAGGAAAACACCGGCATCGTCACGGCTGAATCCGAAGGTCATTTGAGTCAGGTCATTGGTTCCGAAGGAGAAAAATTCCGCCTCCTTGGCTATTTCATCGGACATGAGAGCTGCCCGCGGGATTTCGATCATGGTTCCGATCGAGTATTTCAGGGTAACTCCATACCGGCGCATAACTTCTTCAGCTACCCGGACAGCGGATTTTTTGGTATAAGTCAGCTCATTGACATCGCCGACCAGGGGTATCATGACTTCCGGTACGATGGAGTAGCCTTCTTTGGCCAGCTCGCAGGCAGCCTCGAAGATAGCCTGGACCTGCATCTCATAGATTTCCGGATAGGTAATACCCAGACGGCATCCACGATGGCCAAGCATGGGGTTGAATTCATGGAGGGATTCCACTTTGGACAGAATGCTTTCCTTGGCCCTGATCTTGCCGAGCATGTCATTAATTTCCTGCAGAGTGCTCAGGGAGGTTAACTGCATTTTCAGGTCGGCAATCTCCTGAATCAATTCTTCCCTCTTGGGTAAAAATTCATGCAATGGCGGATCAAGAAGCCGGATAGTGACCGGAAGGTCCTTCATGGCCTTGAATATGCCTTTAAAATCTCCCCGCTGCACGGGCAGGAGCTGATCGAGAGCTTTCAGGCGCGCATCCCTGGTATCGGCCATAATCATCTCCTGGACAATGGGAAGGCGCTCCTCGCCGAAGAACATGTGCTCAGTCCGGGTCAGTCCGATGCCCTGGGCACCAAAATCTCTGGCAACTTTGGCATCTTCAGGCGTATCAGCGTTGGTCCGGACCTTCAGGGTCCTGATCTCGTCAGCCCAGGCCATCAGCTTGCCAAAATCTCCACTCAATTCAGGTTTGATCAGCTTGGCCTCTCCGAGGATAACCTCGCCGGTCGATCCATTCAGGGAGAGGAAATCCCCTTCCTTGATCCTCAGTTCGCCAACAGTCAGGTAACCGGCTTCCTCATGAATGGACAGAGCACCGCATCCGGCAACGCAGCATTTTCCCATTCCACGGGCCACAACAGCCGCATGAGAGGTCATGCCGCCGCGGGCGGTCAAAATCCCTTGAGCAACATACATCCCTCCGATATCTTCAGGAGAGGTTTCATTCCTTACCAGGACTACCTTTTCCCCTGCTCCGGCAGCTTCCTGGGCTTTTTCAGCGGTAAATACGACCTTTCCCACGGCTGCGCCGGGAGATGCGGGCAGTCCCTTGGCAATTACCTTGGGTTTGGTTTTCATATCAATCATCGGGTGCAGGAGTTGATCCAACTGCTTTGGCTCAACCCGAAGGACTGCGGTGCGTTTGTCGATCAGGCCTTCTTCCACCATGTCCACCGCGATTTTCACCGCTGCGGCTGCCGTTCTCTTGCCGTTTCTGGTTTGCAGCAGGAACAGCCTTCCTTTCTGGATGGTAAATTCAAGGTCCTGCATATCCTTGTAATGGGTTTCCAGCTTCCGGTAGATATCTTCCAGTTCCCGGTAGACCTGGGGCATTTCCTCTTCCAGAGAGGGGAGGGCAGAGCCTTTCTTCTGGGCGATATTGATCGGCTGCGGGGTGCGGATCCCGGCCACCACATCCTCGCCCTGGGCATTGATCAGGTATTCGCCGAAGAATACCCGCTCGCCCGTGCCCGGATCGCGGGTAAAGGCCACCCCGGTTCCGGAATCATTGCCCATATTTCCGTAGACCATGGACTGCACGTTGACCGCGGTCCCCCAGTCTCCCGGAATGCCGTGAAGTTTCCGGTAGGTGATGGCCCGTTCGTTGTTCCATGAACCAAAGACAGCACCAATAGCCATGTCCAGTTGCGTCTTCGGATCTTCCGGAAAATCCCTTCCGGTTTCCTGCCTTACCAGTTGCTTGTATTGAGCTACGACATCCTTGAGCGCATGGGCATCAAGATCCGTATCGAGCTTCACCCCAAGCTCGTCTTTTTTGGCTTGCAGTATTCTTTCAAATTTCTCGTGAGACACTCCCATGACTACATTGCCGAACATGTTGATGAACCGGCGGTAGCTGTCATAGGCAAATCTCTCGTTTCCTGTCTGTTTGATCAACCCTTTGACCGTGGTGTCGTTGAGTCCGAGGTTTAAAACCGTATCCATCATACCGGGCATGGATACCCGGGCCCCACTTCGAACCGAAACCAGCAAGGGCCGGTCACGGTCCCCGAACTTCATGCCCATGATCTCTTCCATGCGGTGCAGGTTCTCATCAACCTGAGGCCACATGTCCGCAGGGTATTGCCGGTTATTCTTGTAATACTCGGTACATACTTCGGTGGTAATCGTGAATCCGGCAGGAACCGGAATGTTGAGATTCGTCATCTCAGCCAGGTTTGCACCTTTTCCCCCCAAGAGGTCCTTCATCTTAGCATTACCTTCCGCTCTCCCCTGCCCGAAGAAATAGACATACTTTTTGCTTCCCATTAATTACCCCCTTTCGGCGACAATCTTTGAAAAGTCAACCACCTGGGAAAAAGTGGCTTTGGTAGCCTGCAGCAATGAAAGCCGGTTGTGCTTCAGCTTTTCATCGTTGACCATTACCAAAATCTCTTCAAAGAAAGTATCGATGTAGCTTTTTAGTCCTGCCAGATTTTGTAATACCTGTCTGTAGTCCTCTTGCTGTAGTCCGATAGATACCTGTGCCTTGACTTCCTGCAGTTTGCCATACAGCTTTTTTTCCGCTTCTTCCTGCAGTGCATGAGAGTCTACTTCAGAGCTGACGGTGACTCCTTTGGGGATGATATTGATTACCCGCTTGAACGAGGTCATGAGTGATCCAAAATCAGTTTCGCCAAGGAAAGCCCTGACCGCTTCGATCTTCTTTTTGAGCCGTACAACATCGTCATCTCCGGTTGCCAGCACAGCTTCGATTAAATCGGAATCAAACCCCTGAGCACTGAAAGCCGACTGAATGCGCTGCTGAAAGAAAGAAGCTACCTCATTGCGCACCTCCTCTGGTTTTCTGGTTATTTTACCTTCCAGTAACTGAATGACCTGCTTGATAAGTTCGGTTAGTGAGAGCCGATACCCTCCTTGTAAAATGATATTGACAATGCCCTGACCCTGCCTCCGCAAGGCATACGGATCCTCCGATCCGGTCGGTATCATTCCAAGGCCGAAACAACCGGCAATGTTATCCATCTTGTCGGCAATACCGACCAATGCTCCTGACAAAGTTTTAGGCAGCTCGTCATCCTGAAATCTGGGCAGATAATGCTCATAGATGGCTGTTGCCACTTCCGGAGTCTCTCCTCCCTGCAGGGCATATTCTCTCCCCATTATACCCTGCAATTCGGGAAACTCCTTGACCATTTCCGTGATCAGGTCCGCCTTGCACAGGAATGCCGCCCGGTCAGCGGTCTTGAGGATATCTTCCTTCCGGCCGGCATGTCGTGCATCGGAAGACAGGGTGCTGACCAATATGGCAACGGTTTTTTGAATCCGCTCGACCTTGTCATACAGGCTGCCCAATTTTTCCTGGAAAACCACTTTCTTTAAGGATTCAACAAGCTCTGACAGAGGTTTTTTCCGGTCCTCAAGATAGAAGAATTCAGCGTCAGCCAGCCGTGCCCGCAGGACCCTTTCATTGCCAGCCTGAATCAGGCGGTAGTCATCGGTTTTGATATTGCAGATGGCAATGAACTTGGCCATCAGCTTGTTATTCCGGTCATAGACAGGAAAGTATTTTTGATGAGAGCGCATCGAAGTAACCAGCACTTCTTCGGGCAACTGCAAAAAGCGGCTGTCAAAGGATCCACAGATGGCTTTGGGATATTCGACCAGGCAGGTGACCAGATCCAGCAGATGCGGATCATCAGGAACGTGCCCTCCCTCGCGTTCAGACAGGAAGGCGATTTGCTCCTTTATCATCGCTTTTCTCCTGTCGGGAGAAATGATAACCTGAGCCTGTTCGGCTGCCCTGACAAAGGAAGCAAAGTCTGCGGCTTTGAATGATCCCGGACTGGTAAACCTGTGGCCGTAGGAAAGATCACCGCTTTCGATTCCATCCAGGGACAGGGGGACGACCTCCCCGCCATAGATGGCCATGATCCAGTGAATCGGCCGGGCAAAAAGCAGGTTTCCATCTCCCCAGCGCATCACTTTGGGAAAGGAAAGCGAGGTAATTAACTTTGCAAGAATATCGCCAAGGAGCTCTCTGGTTTTCCGGCCATGATGCTGCTTGACGACGACAAGGTATTCACCCTTGCCCTCGATGGTTCTGACCTGCAGATCCTCAACCGGAACACCCTGGTTTTTGGCAAATCCCAGAGCTGCCTTGGTTGGCTGCCCTTGTGCATCATAGCAAATTCTTTTTGGAGGTCCGGCAATTTCTTCAACAAAACTTTCCTGCTCCTCCGCCACCTGCGCTCCGTGCAGGATCAGGCGGCGAGGGGTCCCATAGGTGGCAATCCCCTGAGCCTCGATCCGGTTCCTGGCTAACAACCCTCTGGCCTCAGCAGCCAGCCGCTCCAGCGCTCCGGGAATAAACCGGGCTGGAATTTCTTCCACTCCGATCTCTAACAGCAGCTCCATAGGCATGGTAATCAGTTTTTTCTCTTCCTTCTTCTTTATGGTTTCAGCAGGGGAAATCCTTTTTTCTCCCGCTCCGTGAGGTAATTCTCGGCACATCGCCGTGCCAGATTCCGTATCCTGCCGATATAGCCGGTTCTTTCCGTCACGCTGATCGCTCCTCTGGCATCCAGCAGGTTGAAGGTATGCGAGCATTTCAGGCAATAATCATAGGCCGGAAGCACCAATCCCATCTCGGCCAGGCGCAGGGATTCCTGCTCATACAGGGAAAAGGCGGTAAAAAGCATTTTCAGGTCGGCTTTTTCAAAATTATAGGTGGAGAATTCGACCTCGCTTTGCAGATGAATATCTCCATAGCGGATTCCCGGAGCCCAGGCTACGTCATAGACATTATCAACCCCTTGCAGGTACATGGCGATTCGCTCAAGGCCATAGGTAATCTCAACGGATACAGGCTTTAAATCGATCCCCCCGACCTGCTGAAAATAGGTGAACTGGGTGATTTCCATTCCATCGAGCCAGACTTCCCAGCCAAGACCCCAGGCCCCCAGGGTGGGAGACTCCCAGTCATCCTCTACAAAACGAATATCGTGTGAAAGAAGATCGATCCCCAGGCTGGCCAGGCTGTTCAGGTATTTTTCCTGGACATCCAGGGGTGAGGGCTTCAAAATGACCTGATATTGATAGTAGTGCTGCAAACGGTTGGGATTTTCCCCATAACGCCCGTCCGTCGGCCGGCGTGAGGGCTCCACATACGCAACTTTCCAGGGTTCAGGACCCAGAACCCGAAGGAACGTTGCCGGATTGAAGGTACCGGCCCCTACTTCGATGTCATACGGCTGCTGCAGCACGCATCCTTGCGAGGCCCAATACTTTGAGAGAAAAAGAATTATGTCCTGGAAATTCAGTTTTTGACTTTTATCCATAAAATTTTTCCTATAGATTCTTGTAAATCAACTATTTAACAAAATTTTCCGCTGATGTCAAGCAAATTTTCAAAATGGGCTTGATTTTTTCCTGATGAGGCGGGGGAGGATGAGCAGTATTGCACAATTCATCAGTTTTTGATAATCTATCTCCCGGCAGGATAAAATCGAATAGTGAGCGTTGCTGGAGGAAGTCGCCATGCAATTTACTGATCCCCGCTCTGATTATGCATTCAAGAGGATTTTTGGCAACATACGGGCACAGGATATCCTGATCTCCTT
>JBFLZW010000084.1 GCA_040755755.1 bacterium
AAAGACCGCCAAGGCCATACAATCCGCCGCCGTACAGCCCGTAGAGTCCGCCCATGAGCCCGGAATAGCCGTAGAGACCGCCACCGTAAAGGCCATATAACCCGCCCATAAGTCCGCCATAGCCATACAGCCCGCCATAGAGTCCATACAATCCGCCGCCGTACAGCCCGTAGAGTCTGCCCATGAGCCCGGAATAGCCGTAGAGACCGCCACCGTAAAGGCCATATAACCCGCCCATAAGTCCGCCATAGCCATAGCTGTAATAAGCCCGGGCAGTGCCAGCGGGAATAACTGTGAAAGCAAACAGGAAAAGAAACCAAACAATCAAAGCCTTCGGTCGAATAAATAGATTCCTCATGATACTCTCCTCCATAACCATACGAAAAAAAACATCGGGAAATCGAACAATCGCTAATACAATATGCCTTCACCTGTTCCTTACCAAGGCCAGTGGCTGCTCTCCACCTCCTTTCCTAACCGTTCACTCCCCCTTGCTCCCTCTCCATACTTCTTTATTTTTGAGATATGGCAATATTGATACCAGCGGGGAGTGGGCCGGTTTTTTCCGCCGATGCTCAAGGCTGGCGAGCCGCAAAGCCCATAGTCTGCAAGCTGCAAGCCTTAAGCCGGACTCGAAGCTGTCAGCAAGGCAAACTTAAGGCGGGCAGTTGTCATAGAAGATATTAAGGTTAACTCATAAAAGTTGTGTATATTGTTGAAATATTCAAGCTCGGTAAGCAGGCGCTGTTCGGTCAAGGGAATCATGCCTGCTCAGGCGATCTGAAGGTGCATACGCATATAGCAGGAGGGAAGGCCCTTCTCAACCGATTCCCCCGCCACACCCCAGCGGCTGCCGCCGCTCAAGGCAGGCAAAAATCGAGGTTCCAGTCCAGCCAGGAAATCTCATTATCCTGGCAATAGGCATTGTTATTCCCCTTTTGGGTGCAGCCAATTTCATCACCGGCATGCAGCATCGGCACCCCTTGCGAGAAGAACAGGGTGGCCGGGAAATTCCGCTGCTGTCGCGCCCGCAGCTTCAGCATCTCCGGATCGTCGGTCGGCCCTTCGACCCCGAAGTTCCAGCTCAGGTTCTCGTTTGCGCCATCACGGTTTCCCTCGCCATTGGCTTCGTTATGCTTTCCGTTATAGCTCACCAGGTCATGGAGGGTGAATCCGTCATGAGAGGTGACAAAGAGGAATCCCCCTGGGCCGATGATGTTCTTATCGGTGAGATAGGTCTTAAACCCAACACGACCATGACGTATTTATATGATTTTGGTGATAACTGGCAATTCGAGGTGAAACTGGAGCGCATTGACCCGCCAGACCCTCAGATCGAGAAACCGGTTATCCTTGAAGCTCACGGCAAGGCTCCGGAACAATATCCAAGCTGGGATGAGGAGTAGAGAAATTTTTGCCTGCTTTTCCTTTTTGGGATCTTTTTATTTTCAGTCTGGAATAGCCGTAAACTCCTGGCCAGTCAAGCTCCTGCATTTATTAATTAAGTATAATATTGACAAAAATAACATGACATGTTAAATTATACAAAATTCCATAAAGGGGGACAGAGATGGATAATATTCTTATCATTGAAGATCATCAAAGTACTCGGCAGGGATTAACCTCTCTCCTGAAAAATTCAGGCTATCAGGTAGATGAGGCGTGCAATGGTTTTGAGGCTGAAGCCATGATTACCGGAATGCCCTATGACCTTATTTTGGTTGATTTGCTTTTACCCTACATCAATGGATTGGATCTGCTGAAAAAGGTAAAAGAGATATCTCCCAATACCGAAGTCATCGTCATTACCGGAAATGAATCCATCGACAGCGCCATTAATTCAATGAAGCTCGGGGCTTACGACTATTTACTGAAGCCGTTTGAACCCCGGCGGATTATCGAGACCGTCCATCATGCCATTGAGCGCAGGAATTTCATGAAGCGCTCGTGCGGTGAAAATTACACCGGAATACCTTCTCTGGTTGGAAGATCGCGGCAGATGGTTGATATCTTCAAACTCCTGGCCAGAATCTCAGATGTCGAGAGCCCGGCCTTGATTATCGGCGAGGATGGAACCGGCAAAAAGACTCTGGCTACCATGATCCATCAAAACAGCCCCCGGCGGACTTCTCCTTTCATCACCATCAACTGCACAACGATTCCGGATAACCTGTCCGAAGAACAAACCTTCCAGTACCTGAGAGACAGAATCCTCGAAGAAGCGGAAAAGGTCAATGGCGAGGAAGTGCATTGCACACTCCATCTGAATAACATCGACCGGGCTACGCCTTTCGTTCAGGCAAGTCTGCTTTTTCTCCTCGATGCCGCCTCCTGCTCATGGAACCAGAAAAACTTCATGAGCGGAAGTATCCGGCTGATCGCCTCAAGCAAGAGGAACATCAAAACCCTGGTTGAACAGGGATTATTCCGTCAGGATCTGTTTTTCAGGATAAACGGGCTTCCCATTTATCTTCCTCCCGTGAGGGAGAGAAAAGTCGATATTCCCCTTTTAGCTAACCATTTTCTCAGCAGATATGCCATCTCTCCGGCCAAGTCTCTCTCCCCGGAAGTATTGTCACGGTTCATGAGATATCAATGGCCGGGGAACGTTCAGGAAATCAAGAACGTCATCGAGTATGCGGTCCTTATGTCGAGCCAGGAGCAAATCACCCTGGAAGACCTCCCCAGCTATCTCAGAGAGTCAGATTTTCTCTTCCCTCAGGTTCTTCAGGAGCGGAACCTTACCCTGAAGGAACTGGAAAAGCTTTATATCTTAAAGCAATTGAAAGCTAACTGCTGGGACCAGAAAAAGACAGCCAAGAACCTGGGAATCGGACGGACAACTTTATGGAGAAGATTGAAAGAGTACGGGGCTGATATTATGCCCCTCAGAAAAGCTGAAAATTGAAGGTTTGCTAACTTTCAATATCCTGCAAAACAGCCCACCCTCCAAAGGAAGGGTGGGCTGTTTTGTTTTCCTCGGCCGCCTAATACTACATTTAAGCTGAATGACACTTAAAACATCTCAGCCCTTGATCAAATGTCAAGGGCTGACTCCCCCAACCTTATCCTCATTGACAGATATCCAGTCGACTGCTCAGTTCCTTGACCCGTTGCCGAAGATGTTTGATTCCACGGTGATGATGAGAGGAAACAGTCGATTCGGCCAGTCCCAGCAGTTCTCCTACCTCCCTCATGCTCATCTCCTTCCAGTAATACAGAGAAAGAACGGTTTTCTGTCTGGCTGGCAACTCATCAATCGCCTCGCTCAACACATCACGAATCTCCTTATAGTTAAGGTACTCCAGGACATGTTCATCATACGAATATCGGAGCATGCCGATAAGGTTGTCCTTCTCTTTTTTGGATAACCCCTTGTCAAGGTCCTCCAGATTGAGAACGGAAAACCCTTTTGTCTGCTGGCTCAATTGATTGAATTCCTCTACGGAGAGCCCCATTTCCTGGGCAATTTCCACTGGAGTTGCATCCTTTCCAACCTTTTTTTCCGCATCCTGATAGGCGCTTTCAAACAGCTTGGCTTTCTGATGAATAGACCTGGGAGTACAATCAAGGGATCGCAGCTCGTCCAGAATAGCTCCGCGAATCCTGAATTCCGCATAAGTTTTAAACTTAATATTCTTGGTGGGGTCGTATTTCTCGATGGCATCAATCAGTCCAATGATTCCTACTTCAATTAAATCTTCCAGATCAAGACATGCAGGCAGATGATTTGCCAATCTCTTGGCAATATATTTGACCAGCATGAGATGATCCAGGATCATTCTCTCACGGGTCTCCGAATCGAAACCCTTTTTCTCTTTCCCCCCGTCTCTTCTTCCTTCCTCTTCTCTCTGCTCTTCCAAAATATCATCCCCTTTTACCATAAATATTCTATTCCCCAAAAGCTTATTTACCTCCATTCCTGTTGCCATTCCAATTACCGTTACCGTTCTAAAAATGGTCTCCATCAGCCGGGAACCTGACTCCATCAGGTGTCATACCCAAGATATAACCTTGTATCCGAATGACCTCTTCCTTTTCGAATGCCTCTTGTGCCTTTGCCCCCTTTGTGCCTTTGTCTCTCTGTGCCTTTGTGTCTGAGTAGTTACGATTCAGATAGATACCGACATTGCTCTTCAATCACCAGTATCCCTCCCTCATCAGACCCATTCAGGGGAATCTGCCCGTTATTGCTTTCACATTTCTTCCGATACTGAAAATGAAAACAACATGAGCGCCTATGGCATCAATAGATTTTCCGATTGGAAGATCAGGAATCAATAAATACCTCTCTGCTCTATATGCTCAATCTGGTTCTGTTCGAGACTTTGCCGAGGTATTTCTCAACAACCGTGTATGCATCGGGCATTCTTGGAAAATGCATTTACCTGCTGGAACTTTCCCTCAACCTGGTCTGTAACAATCCGGCTGAGAGATAAACTCAGCCAGGGTCTCCATCAACAATCCGGTTCTGGAACCAAAAAGAGCGGTATTATCTCCATGCTCCTTGGTTTTTTTATTCAGAGAAAGGAAAATGCAGGCCGGGGGGAGAGAGGGAGAAGGTTACCCCATTTATTATTACAACCGGCCTGCATGTTAATTCATACCTCTTGCCATCTCGTGGGAAGAGACGGCGCTTTCTTCAATTTCCCAATCCTCTGCTCAACAACATTTCCTTCATTGATAATTAAAGAAGCAATATACATGCCTTTCTGGTAAATTTTTTATTTTTGTAAATAAATAATATCTTAATTTTTTATCGTTATCTTAAAAGATAAAATTTAGCGGCGGGAACGGAAAAAATGAGGGAATAAAATCCAGGTATTAGTAAAAAATTCTTTTTCCAAGGGAGACATAACCTGAAAGTATGGTCGTCACATCCATAAACCGGGGTAAGGAATAGCCCGGCTAAGGAGGATTTTCTCAATAATTACCGATAGAATGCTGATAAAAAATCATGGAATGGATAATCTATCAAATTCCAGGAAATAAATGATTTTTTTCTTTTCCTTTCTCCTGCTCCCCATATAGCCTGTGGTCCTGGGGTCGGACCAAACCATCATCATGATTGTCCCTGTTTAATCTGAAGATGTTACTACCTGAAGAAGTTATGGTCATATTGAAACTTCCGGGGCTGGGATGGGAAAAAAACCGGCATTTATCCGATAGAGAGATATCAAACCGTTAAGATATGTAACATTTAATCAAATGGTTAAGTAAAGTGTATTTTATCACCCATACTGGCCAGAAAGGGTGAATAATGGAACCAAAATTCAAAAAGGTTTCCTGGGAAATGAGAGGGCGAAGCTTTATGGAAAGCAAGGAGTCAGGAGTCAGAATTCAGGAGGTTTTATTCCGGCTGCTGAATTCCCTATCACTGGCCACTGACAACTGGTCACTGACCACTTTTCTTCCCCCCTGGCCACTGAATCTTTGAGGAGGAACAAAGCATGGCGAAAAACCGGACCGGAAATCGGCCTGATCAGGCTGTCGATATACTTGAGCGCGGTAATATCTATTTTTTTTACCGTCCGCAGGTGCAGGAGGAATCAGCGCAGGGGCTTTCGGATGTCCAGCGTTTTCAATTCGTACTCGGCCCGGAGGACAAAGAACGGTATCGGCTGATCACTGTGGGGAAGAAAAGGCTCCCTGAGCCGGAAGAGCATAATAAATACTGGGGTTTTGTGGATCGAGCAGGCTCGACCGGCGAGCAGATCAGGGATGCGCTGAGGGGAGAAAAATATCAGACCGCAACCCGCGGTGAGCGGGCTCTTCCGGCTGCCCGGCCTGCGGGTGAGGGTGTATATGCTCTTGCCCGGCATGGCAGTCATACTCATCTGGTGTATATGCTGGAGCTTCCCAAGGGCGTCGGGGAGGTGCAGCGTGCTCTGAACATCGAAGAGGAAGGAAGCTACATTATCAGTGTCAAAAATCCAGATGTTCCCTCTCAGGCCGGACTTGGTGGGGAGCGAAAACCCGGATTCCCGCCTCAGCTTCGGGACAGGTTCAAAGACCAGCGGTGGATCGCCGTTGATCCGCCCGATTTTCTGGATTACGAGGGGGCGGAGCTTTTAATCATCGGCGCTGCCGAGGATGTCGGCGGGGAGCTTGACATCCGGCTCAGTTCCGAGGATGAGTCCGAAAGTACGGCTGATGTGTTGAATGAATTCCGGCTGCGCAAGTCTGAGCATCCGGTTGAACCTCTGCTGAAAGGAAAGTGGGAGTAGGGCAGGGGAGGGGGAATGAAAGAAATGACCGACAACCCAAAAAATACAGGTTCCTCCCTTCTGGAGGCTGCCAGAAAACGGATCAGGCGGGAGGATATCTCCTTTGAGCATCTTTATCACCTTGATGACGGCCATGAACTGGCTGTTGTGGTCAGCCATGAGAAAGACCACAGCCACAGCCAAGAGAAAGGCTACTACCGGATCGTGCTGGCCACCGACATTCCGGGGCCGCTGCTCCTGCACTGGGGAGTGGCCAGGCGGTTTCGCTCCGAATGGGTCCTGCCGCCGGAAGAGATACGGCCTGACGGGACGGCTGTTTTCCAAAATGCCGCAGCCCGGACCCCGTTTGCCGACCTGGCAGGCTGCCGGCAACTGCACCTTCGGATGAGCGGGCAGGAGGCACCCCTTGGTATTTCCTTTGTGCTCTTTCAGCAGGTTGACCACGGGCAGTGGATCAAGGATCATGGCCGCAATTTCACCATTCCGGTCGTTATCCCGCAGGAATACCGGGTGGCTTTCGGCAGTCCTGAACTGGCCACCCTGGCTGAGACCATCATTGACCGGGAGGTCAACAGCGGTTCGTGGACCCTGATGCACCGCTTCAACCTCTGTCATGACCTTGTGGACCAGATCGGGAGGGACAACCTCGACGGCCTGGCACTGCTCTTTGTCTGGCTGCGGTTTTCAGCCATCAGGCAACTGGCCTGGCAGAGAAACTATAACACCAAGCCCAGCGAGCTGAGCCACGCCGAGGACCGCCTGACCCAGAAACTGGCTGAGCGGTTCACCAGCGCAGGCACCGGAGAGCGCGAACTTATCCGGCTGATGCTGACCACGGTGGGCCGGGGAGGCGAGGGACAGCGGGTCCGCGATGAGGTTTTAACCATCATGCACCGCCACGACATCAAGGAGACTTCCGGCCATTTTCTGGAGGAGTGGCATCAGAAGCTCCACAACAACACAACTCCCGACGATGTAGTCATCTGCGAGGCCTTTCTGGAGTTTTTGCAGAGCAATGGGAACCGTGACCGATTCTACCAGAGACTCAAAGGGGGCGGGATCACCAAAGAGCGGCTGGAAAGCTATGAGCGGCCGATCAGGTCTCACCCCGATTTCATGCCGCATCTGAAAGATGCCCTGATCCACGATTTCGAGTATTTTCTGGGGGTCCTCAAGTCGGTTCACTCCGGCACTGATCTTGGAATTGCCATCCAGGCCGCCCGCTACCTTTTCGATGGCGGGATGCACGGCCTCATGGATTTTATCTGGGCACACCAGGCTGACCCCTGGATGCCGGCAGGCGCCATGGTGGAGAAAATCACCGAAGCCCGAAAGAACCTGACCGGCCGCCTCCAGGGAGGGCCGCCGCCTCAGGTGCGGGATATGCTCTATCTTGATCTTGCCCTGGAGGATTTCCTGCGGGTCGTGGTGGAGCGGACCTCGTATTCCCGGCTGGAAGGGAATCAGATGGTGGACTTGACAGGCCTGATTCTTGAAAATCTCATCCTTTCCCGGCAGGATGACGAGCTTTCCGCCATTTTTCACCAATGGAGCCGCCTGCGGCAGATGCCGCGCTTTGACAGGGAGTGGTCGCTTCGGGCCGAGGCTGCCCTTGGCCGCCTGAGCCGCAACCTCAGCGGCTTTATCGACAGCCTGTATCGCCTCATTCAGCCCAAGGCCGAGTTTCTCGGACATGCCTTTGGGGCTGATACCTGGACCATCACCCTTTTCAGCGAAGAGGTTGTGCGGGGACGTCCGGCTTTTATCCTGGCTGTGCTCCTGCGCTCCCTCGATCCAATCCTGCGCCGGAGCGCCAATCTCGGCAACTGGCAGGTTATCAGCCTGAACCGGGTCATAGGCGAGGTGAAAGCGGTGAAAACCCTGAGATCCATTCAGGCTAAAACCTTTCGCCAGCCAACAATCATCGTGAGCGATCAGATTGACGGCGATGAGAATATTCCGGACGGAGCGACTGCGGTCATCACCCCGGATTCGACCGATATCGTCTCCCACGTGGCGATCCGGGCCCGAAATGCGCGGGTTTTGTTTGCCACCTGTTATGAACCTGAGATCGTCAAACGGCTGAAATCGCTCAAAGGGCAGGTGATTCAACTGAAGGTGGATACCTGCGGTGAGGTGATGATCGAAGAACATCCGAAAGAACGTATTGAAGCTCCTTCCCTGCGACTGCCAAAGGTCAGGGCACCGCGCTGCCAGCCCGGCTTTACTGCCTATGCGATTCCGATGAGCGATTTCAGCGGGCAGAACGTGGGGAGTAAATCCAACAACCTGAAACGCCTGCCGGGCAAGGTGCCTGACTGGATCAGCCTTCCCTCGTCAATAGCGCTGCCATACGGAGTGTTTGAAAAGGTCCTGGATGACGAGCGCAATATCGAGGTATCCGGCCATTACCGGCAATTGAGCAGCCGGATCGATGGGGAGGAAGAGAAAGCCGACCGCACCCTGCTCGATGAGCTTCAGCGGGCGATCCTGGCCCTCAACGCACCGGATGAACTCATTTCCTCCTTCCGGCGGACCATGGAAGAAGCAGGGCTCCCCTGGCCAGCCACCCCGCAGGGGGCTGCAAGTTGGGAGGATGCCTGGATGTGCATCAAGAAGGTGTGGGCCTCCAAATGGAACGAACGGGCATACCTGAGCCGCAGGGCACGGGGCTTTTCCCATAAGGACCTGCATATGGCCGTGCTTATTCAGCGGGTTGTCGAGGCTGAATACAGCTTCGTGATCCATACGGTCAATCCGCTGTCCGGCGACCGGGACAAGATGTATGCCGAAGCGGTCCTGGGACTTGGAGAGACCCTGGTCGGCGATTATCCCGGCCGTGCCCTCGGCTTTACGTGCGGTAAAGGAGAATGCTCGCCGCAACTGCTCTCCTTTCCGAGTAAAAGCACGGGCCTTTTTGGCGGCGGCCTGATCTTCCGCTCGGATTTCAGCGGGGAAGACCTTTCAACCTATGCAGGTGCAGGACTCTACAGCAGTATCATGCTCCCGCCGCCCCGCGAAGCTGTCCTTGACTACGCGGGTGAGAAACTGGTGTGGGATGATGCTTTCCGGAACGAATTCCTGGCTACTATTTCCCGAATCGGAACAACGATCGAACGGATCTTGGGAGCCCCGCAGGATATTGAAGGGGCCTATTCCAAAGGGCAATATTATGTTGTGCAGACCCGGCCACAGGTGGGAGTTGAAAAGGTAGTGGCCAGTGGCCAGTGATCACTGGTCACTTCTCTGCCCGTTTATCCTGTCATTCCCTGTCGATACGAAATAGTGACCTTTTGTTCAAAATCTATGCTACAATAAGACCTCTCTGGAGCCAAAACCACACGATGCAGGAACGGAACAATTTGCATAAAAGGAGCAATGTGGCATGAGTAGACCGGAAAAGATGATCATCTACAACCTGTTTCCCCTTCTGGCTGGAAAATTTTCTGACTGGGAAAAACATCTCGATCGAGCTTCCCAAATGGGTTTCAACTGGATTTTCGTCAATCCCATTCAACGCCCTGGAACGTCAGGCAGTATTTACGGTATAGCGGATTACGCCGATATTAATCCCCTGCTGATCGATCAGAAGAGCAGCTTAAGTCCTCAGGAGCAGGTCAAGGAAGTCACCAGGACGGCAGGCAGGCTTGGCCTTCGAATGATGGTGGATCTGGTTATCAATCATTGCAGCGTGGATTCCGACCTCTTGAAGCTGCACCCCGAATGGTTTCTCTGGGAGTCCAAGGGGCATGTTGCTCATCCTTTTGCTGACGAAAATGGGAAAAAGGTGGTCTGGATGGACCTGGCTCAGTTCGACCTCAAACATACCAGGGACAAGGAAGGTGTTTTTCACTATTTCTTCGGGGTGGTGAAGTCTCTGGTAGAGCTTGGCTTTACCGGATTTCGCTGCGATGCAGCCTACCAGGTTCCCCGGAATCTGTGGGAGCGGCTCATTCGTGAAACCAGGAAACTGTATCCGGATGTGCTCTTTTTTGCCGAAACCCTCGGATGTCCGCCGGATCTGACCAGAAACACCGCCAGTGCCGGTTTCGATTACATCTTCAACAGCTCCAAATGGTGGGATTTCAACAGCCAGTGGCTGATGCAGCAATATGATCTCACCCGGGATATTGCCCCCTCAATCGGCTTCCCTGAGAGTCACGATACAATAAGGCTCTGTGAGGAGCTCAAGGGCAATATCGACGGACTGAAGCAGCGGTATCTGTTTGCCGCGCTTTTTTCCGGCGGGGTCATGATGCCCATCGGCTTTGAATTCGGCTTTCGCAAAAAGCTCCATGTAGCCAAAACCAGGCCTGAAGACTGGGAGGAGACAGACATCGATCTGACTTCCTTCATCACCGCAGTCAACAGGATCAAGGCAGCACATGCAATCTTTCAGGAGGATGCTCCCACCGAGATACACCATCATGAAGACAATCATCATGTTTTACTCATGTGGAAAGCATCTACCAGTGACCGGGAAGAATCGCTGGTCATTCTCAATAAGGATATTCATAACAGGCAGCATTTTCGCACGGAAAGCCTGCAAAAATTCATTCAATCAGGGGCTCCGCTCAAGGATATCTCCCCGGAATTCACCCTGGATTACATTCCTGTGCCATTTGCCTATGACCTTCGGCCCGGCCAGGGTATTGTGCTGATCACCTCACGGGATGCTGTTGCGGGGTGAAAAGAAGTGGTCAGTGGAAGGTGTCCCTGCATTAGGGGCGAGGGAGAAAAGGTGCCCCTGGCCCCTGGCCACTGACCACTAAACTGAGACTGTCCTATGGAGCATGCCACAGCCGGAAATATTTTCCCCAGTCCGCCCATCAGGAGAATGTCCTGGGCAAGGGCTGAAACCGATTCAAGCCCGCTTCTCAACCGCGAATGGCTGGTAGCCAATGGCCTTGGCGGCTACGCATCGGCTACTGTTTCCGGGGTATGCACCCGGAAATATCACGGCCTCCTGATTGCGGCTCTGCCTGCTCGCCGGGGCCGACTGGTGATGCTTACCAATCTTTTGGAAGAGATAGCGTTTACTGACGGCAGGGTGGTCGAATTGGGAAATGAGGAGCGGGCCGAAGGAAATTTTTGGAAAGAGGGCTTGGAAGAGGACTCTTCGCGAGAGAAACCGCCGGGAGAAAACCCTCCGTCAGGGAATCATCCCGGAGGAAAGCTGCATCTGCCCGGAGCCGGGTTTCTTCGGGAATTCAGGCTTGAGAGCGGGCTTCCCGTGTGGCGCTTCGAAGTGGAGGGGCTGGTTGTTGAGAAAAGAGTTTTCCTTTCCTACCTGCACAATACCGTCTTTATCAATTACCGGCTGATTTCAGGCAGCAGGCCGTTCCGGCTTCGGCTTCGGCCCTTCATGCACTTTCGTCCGATCCATGACGAGGTGGATACAAGCCTTCAGACCCCTTATACTATGAAGGTCATGAGGAACTGGATCGAGATCAGGGCGGATGGAGATTTCCCCTCGCTCCGCCTCGTGCTGCATGGCCGGGAGAACTCACTGAATCTGATTGGCAGGGGATTCAGAGGTGTCTATTACCGGGTTGAGCACGAGCGGGGCTACCCCTGCCTGGGCACGCTCTGGGGTCCTGGCTCCCTGGAGGCAGCGATGGGAAATGACGGTGATAACAGTGGTGATGAAGTAGCGCTGATGGCCTCCACGGAAAGCTGGGAGGTTATGCTGGCCCAAAAGTCCCGGGAAGCCTTCAGGTCGGAGATCGAGCGGCGGCAGCGGCTTCTGGCCGCAGCCTGGCCGCAGGTGCGGTCAGGCCCGGCATCGGAGCTCGTCCTTGCGGCTGACCAGTTCATCGTCACTCCCGGCTTCCGGATAGCTGATAACGCCCCAGACCTTGCCACGACCGATGAGCGGGGGCGTACCATTATGGCGGGTTATCACTGGTTTACCGACTGGGGCCGCGACACCATGATCAGCCTTGAGGGGCTCACCCTGATCACCGGACGTCAGGCCGAGGCAGCATATATCCTGCAAAGCTTTGCCCGCCACATTCGCCACGGCCTCATTCCCAATGTTTTTCCCGAAGGCCGGTCACAGGGAGAGTATAACACGGCTGATGCCACCCTCTGGTTCTTCCAGGCCCTTTCGGACTATCTTCTGGTCAGCGGGGACCAGTCTATGCTGAGTAATCTCCTGCCCCTGCTTTTTGAAATCGTCAATCATCACCTGGCCGGAACCTGCTTTGGCATCGGCGTCGATCCGGGAGACGGGCTTCTGAGACAGGGCGAGGCCGGCTATCAGCTCACCTGGATGGATGCCAAGGTGGGCGACTGGGTAGTTACTCCGCGACGCGGCAAAGCGGTTGAGATCAATGCGCTCTGGTACAATGCCCTGTGCCTCCTGGGGCAGTGGGTGACAAGGGAGCGGGGGGCAAAGGAAGCCCAACCGATTGCCAGACTGGCCGAATGGGTCTATGATTCCTTTAACCGCCGTTTCTGGTATGAGGAAGGAAATTACCTGTATGATGTCGTTGATGGTGAAGCCGGTGATGACGCCTCACTTCGCCCCAATCAGATTCTGGCCATATCCCTGCCCAATCCGGTGCTCGATCCCGACCGGTGGGAATCTGTCCTCCAAACCGTCCGAAAGGAGCTTCTCACCCCCTTCGGGCTGAGGTCCCTGGCTCCCGGACATCCGGACTACCGGCAAAGATGCTGCGGAGACATCCGGCAACGCGATGCAGCCTATCATCAGGGAACTGTCTGGTCCTGGCTCATCGGCCCCTTCATCGACGCCTGGCTCAAGGTTTACCCTGATGACCGGTCAGGAGGCAGGCACTTTCTCGATGGATTGATCGCTCACCTCGATGATGCCTGCCTTGGATCGATCAGCGAGATTTTCGATGCAGAGCCGCCATTCAATTGCAGAGGATGCGTGTCGCAGGCCTGGAGCGTCGCTCAAATGCTTCACTGCTGGGTGAAAACCACCGCCAGTGGCCGAAACACCACATGAAAAAGGGGAAATGGGGAACCCGTTGAGTTATTCTCTCATGCTTTTCTCTGTGCCTTTGCTTTTCTGTGCCTCTGTGCCTGAGTAGTTTTCCATAACCAACTGATAAACATAGAGCTAATCCTGATAACTTCAGGTAATGCCTTAATCAGATAAGGAGATTAAACCATGCAAGCTGTTGTTTTTCATTCAATCGGTGATATTCGCCTTGAAGATGTGCCTGAGCCGATGATTCAGAAACCTACCGATGCCATCGTGAGACTCACGGCCACTTCGATCTGCGGGACGGACCTGCACATGATTCGCGGCACAATGGGTGTGATGGAGCCGGGCACGATCATGGGCCATGAGGGTGTCGGCATTGTCGAGGATATCGGCTCCGATGTCAGGAACCTGAGCATCGGCGACCGGGTCGTTATTCCATCCACGATTGCCTGTGGTTATTGTGCCTACTGCCGGGCCGGTTATTACGCCCAGTGCGACAATGCCAACCCGAACGGGAAGCGGGCCGGGACCGCCTTTTTCGGGGGGCCGAAGATGTCCGGACCCTTCCACGGTCTTCAGGCCGAACGGGCCCGTATTCCCTTTGCCAACGTCGGACTGCAGAAGATCCCCGAAGGGATGACGGACGAGGAAGCCATTCTGATTTCCGATGCCTTTCCTACGGGCTATTTTGGGGCAAAACTGGCTGAAATCAAAGCCGGTGATACCGTTGCCGTCTTCGGATGCGGGGTCGTTGGCCAAATGGCCATTGCCAGTGCCAAACTCCTGGGAGCCGGCCGTATTCTGGCTGTGGACCATATTCCTTCCCGGCTCCAGATGGCCAGGGATCAGGGGGCTGAGATCATTGACTTCAATGCCGAGGATCCGGTTGAAACAATCCTGAATCTCACCGGCGGCATCGGCGTTGACCGGATAATCGATGCAGTCGGGGTCGATGCCCAGCGTCCGCAGCGGGGCCCGGCAGCAGCGAAGGCCGACCAAAAGTCCGAGCAGTTCCGGTGGGAGATCCGGCAGGTCGCTCCCCATGCCAATCCGCGCGGCGAGCTCTGGAAGCCGGGAGATGCACCCTCGCAGGCACTTGAGTGGGAAGTGGAAGCCCTGGACAAGGCGGGAACACTCTCTGTTATCGGGGTTTATCCAGAGACGGTCTGCTTCTTCCCCTTCGGTGTCTCGATGAATAAAAACATCACCGTGAACATGGGAAACTGCAATCACCGCAAGTATATTCCGATGCTCATAGACATAGTCGAAAGCGGCATTATCGATCTGCCGGAGCTTCCCACTCAGGTTGAGCCTTTCAGCAAAATTATCGATGCCTACAGGGCCTTTGACCTGCGGGAGCCGGGCTGGATCAAAGTGGAGCTGGTGTTTGGCAGATGAATCAAGGGCTCATGATGGCGATTGACTGCCAATAGCATTGAGCTGAAGGGGGAGGACATCTTATCCTCCCCTTTTTCCCCTTACTGTTCCAGAAAAGCCCCCTTGCCGCCGATCGATGGTTCGACAGCGATAGGAGAAGGAAATGCCTCGCCCGGCTTTTGGTTGGATAACGGTCCTGGATTGAGAACGGGAGGGGGAGGAGTCAATATCTTAAAGTTATCCATCTCGCCTTCATACAGTTCCGGAACAGGCCCCATACATCCCCAGCAGGGAACATTTCCCTTTAAGCATCGTGCCCCGCAACCCTCGGCAGTTGTTTTTCCCCTGCACATTACCCCTTGCTCAAGAAAGCAGACTGCCGGATCGAGCTTATAATTTTGAATGGCCCTATGGAAGGAATCAAGATCAGGCGGAAGGTCATGGTTGAATAATACCGAACCTTTTTTTCTTTTGCATTCAGCACAGAGGCTGTGTTTTGCCTTTGATTTTGGTTTTTGACCTTTCAATAGACCCATGACGGTTTCTTTCAGGGTTTTCAGAAGGGGAGGGCATCCGGGAATAGCATGATCCACGGTGACAAACTGATGGAGCGGCCTGCCCTGTGGATGACTGCATTCTATCCGTTCAAGCCGCTCTTCCGGTTGATAATCGCTCCTGTCGGTAGTGCACTCTTCCTGAAACATACTCCGTATTCCCGGCAACGCACCGAAACAGGCGCAGGTTCCGACAGCCACCAGAATTTTGGATTTCTCCCGAAACCTCTTCAATATCTTCTCGTTTTCCTTATTGGCAACTGCTCCCTCAATGATTCCGATATCCACTTCTGAAATGCTTTTCTCATCAATGGCGGTAAAAAAATTAATTTTCAGATCCTCCCCACGGAGGTTGAGAAAATCCTCCCGCAGGTCAAACATTTTTACATGGCAGCCAGAACAGCTTCGGAGCCAGGTGGTGGCGACATTGACCGATGGTTCCGTCTGAGTCATCTGCATTCTTTCTCTCTCCTGTAAGTTACCCGATCCCTCTCCTGCCAGTTACCTGAATCGGAATTTCACGAATCGATACTCCATTAAGCCAGGAATTGCCGGGCCTTCCCCCCCAAAAAGACATTCCAAGGCCCGGCATGTTCTCTGCCTGATTTCACGGTATTTTTCATCGAGGTCTGATCATGAGATGGCTGTTGGAATCTGCAAACAGCGGATTGGAAAATCAGCCAGCACTCGAACCTTACTCATCAGAACTTTTTTCATTTTCGGTTTAACTATTAATGATATATAACCTTTATGTCTTTTTTATTAATTTCTTGTGTTAATTTCCTCCCCGCCCAGAAATCCTGGTTCGATATATCAAACCCTGGCTCGCATCCCTCCCGCTGAAAGATATCCTGCAGCATGTATTTTACCCAAAGGTTTTTTTCGTCTTCAGGGATAAAGGGATTTTCGAGCTCCAGCTCTTCTTCCAGGGCATCGATCAATTCGGCAACCAGAATTTCCCGTGCCTTCGGTCCCACCGCCTTCGAGTTATCGGAATCATGCATAGTCTTGTTTCCTCCTTCGAATAATCTCCAAATCCCATAGCATATTGCATGCCAAGATGTGGGGTTCTATTTTTTCGGTTCAAATGGTCAAAATTATCTACAGGTTAGAAGATTTTCTGAAAATTCCGGCCGTGAGGTGATACGGAAAGGTTTGATGAAAAATCACTATTTTGGTTCTTTATGGTTCCAGCAGGGAAACAGGGAAAATATAGCTTCAAACCCTGCTTCTGCGGCCTATAACCCCTGGTATAACCTTGTTTTCTCCGGGCTCCTGGCTTTCAGGATATAAGATAGCGAACAACGGAGGGCGGTGGGATTGGGAAAAATGCACTGAATTAAAATAGTGCAATATCATCGGCTGGGCAGCTTATTCAACAACACCCAGTACATTCCCAGTTCCGACACGACCTGGGAAAATTCTTCAAATTTGACCGGCTTGGTCACATAGCTATTGACACCCAGATCCTAAGCGTTTTTCAGGTCTTTGTCCTCTTTGGATGCGGTCAGCATGACCACCGGGATTTTTTTCGTATGCTCATCCGTCTTTAACCGGCTATGTCTGTTACTTGCTCCCCAAAATGGGGGGTTAAGCTACCAGAAAGCCAAGTTTGTTTCAGATAAACTGGATGATGAAGAGCAGCAGAAGAAAAGCCTTTCTCCCTGATTGTTATCAAAAGGTACACGAAAGTCATCCATAAAGGTCAGCACCTGCTGTTTGTGCTCCTTTAATCGGTCAAGGAGGTTTTCAGGGGGAGATTGCTTGACCTTGCCTCTTTTCTTTTTTGACACCTGCACCCTGCGTCCGAGATAGTTCCGCCAAATGGCGAAGGCTTACGCCCGGCTCCGTAAGAATTGAAATTTTACCGGTAATGCAGATTATTACCAATTTAATTTAGATTCCATGACGATAAATAAGATAGTGACGGGCCCCTTTTCCGCTGTCCTTGATATTGCTGGGAGTGCATTCGGCTATAAAAGCTATCCGGGATCCGGGTTCAGCAGCAGAGCTTAAAAGTGGGCAGCACTTTCCGGTTAAGACTTTCCTCTAAAAGTGTCTGGCAGAGAAATTAGGATACATTATGGCTGAGAACCTGACAAATGAAAGAGGATTCACCCTTGTAGAGTTATTAATCACTATAGCTATCATCAGCATACTGGCATCCTACGCCATTCCCCTGTATTCTACTTTTAAATTAAAAGCAAAAACATCGGAAGCTAAAATTAACATCGGATCAATTCGAACCTGTGAGGAATCCTACAAAGCGGAGAATATGGAATATAGGGTCTGTAATGCCAGTCCAAGGGCTCTCTCCCAGGTAAATACTACTAAGGTAGACTGGCAGAATAATGGTGGTTTTAATTCCATAGGCTTTAAACCAACTGGCAAGGTCTACTATAGCTATCAAGTTTTGGTGAATGATTTCAATACTAACGTTTACACAATTTATGCAGTAGGAGACCTGGATGGAGACAAACAGTTTGGAATATTTCAGTATACGAATACCGGCTCAGGAATAGTGAATTTAGCAGGAGGTAAGTATTAGTGAGTGTCTGGATATGGAAATTCCACCTTCTCACTGGAAAAGCTTTTTCCTTGTAATCACCAGACTTGCCAGCCCCAATCCAAGTAAAGAAATCGTTGACGTCTCAGGAACAGGCCCGGGAGTTGGTGGTGGGGTCGAGGTAGTATAATTGTCTATTTCATAGCCACCTAATTCAAGAAGACAGCATTCATTTGGATTATAAGTATCACTTCCTGAAGTTGAAGCGGTTGCCCAAAAGTGGCCAAAAGCGCCAAATCCCATCCCTTCGACATTACTATCATCTGATCCAACATACCCAAAGCGCCTCCATTCAGTCCATTGTTCTGGTCCTTCAGTGGTGATGGTTTCTGGATTATCACCTTGTGCCCATTGGCTGATATAGTCTGAAGCTGAATCATGTACATAGAGAAAACCGGTTCCATCATCAGGATCCCTGACAAACTCCATTCCATCCCCTTGAGCACCAGCACCTATTATGCTCCATTCAAATTCCAGGTTCCATCCTGTTCCCGTGGACGAATACGAATACACCCGTCTTTGTTTATCTGCGCCATACCAGATGTCGTTTTGAGGATCATAGGTTAACAGCGCAATAAGGCCGATCGTAGGGTCACTATTGTTGACTGCATTATCGATGTATATGCCTTGAGAGTTAAAGTGTAAAACATCACCTCCGAACTCTAAGCCCGTCCCTATGAACGCTGGATCCCCCCCTCCTGTAATGAATATGCCTCGTGCATCCACATAAATCTCAGCATCGCCGATAGGGTTGACTGCTTCATTATTACCACTCAGGGTAATGGTACGTTGATGAGTCAGTGTTCTGGAAGAGGGATCATCGGTATTCACGGAAATCTTATACTCATCGATCTTATCGATGGCATGACGAACATAGATAAGATCGCCATAGCTGGCGCAGTCCAATCCACCACGAAATACCGGGTTTGGGTTGTTTGGGCTGACTCTTGAGCTGAAAACAGCCAATTGGCCATATCCAGATCCGTAATATTCAGTAGCAGATGCTTTCAGGGAAAACCCGGTTACTAACAATCCTCCGATAAGTAACCCAACGAACATCCTGGAGCCTGAAAAAAACCACAGCCCTTTGTTAACTATAATTCCAGAAAGTTGCCGCCATTGCCTTTGACCTTTGAATATCCTTTTCATTACTGCCCCCTTATCTTAATACATATTGTTTTCATTAACTTATTTAATAGAATCCACTAGTTTTAAATAGAAATCAATTTGTTTGACAAATTAAAACAATATGATTAAAATTATATAGCTCTTTGAAATCAAAAGTATGAGGTTTCGGTAAATAGGTTACTGAGTAAAACTTTTGCCGATAAAGAATATATTTTCCAAGTAAAATATACCGTGTACATAATTGGAAAATGAATCACAGATTCAATCAAAATAGGATATTTAAGTACAAAATTGTGATTGTATCAAGGAGTAAGATCTTTATTTATCCTGAATTGATTGATCATAGGAGCATATGGTCCCTATCGACTAACAGCCTTCAGCCTGGTCTCACCAATCTCTGAGTAGATGCGCTTATGGATTGAATTTACAGCGAATGTGGCTCTTTTTAGAGCAAACCTGCGATGGAGGCTACTTTGATCTTTACTGCATGAGGATGGATAACCGCTTGAAACCTTAATATCATGATCAATAACATCAATAGGCAAAAATTAGATCAAATTAGCAAAAATTTCATGCTGAGATCTAATATGAGCGCTTACTAATACCGAAATATTATATAATATAATACAACAAATTTCAACATCTATTTTCATAAATATTATAAAAATCCATATGAGCGGCAAACATAAAAGATTTATCATTTTTCAGCGGGCGCGGCTTTTTGCGCTCCTTGAAGGGCAGGGATTCTTCAGCATACAGTCATCCTTTATCAACTGCGGCGGCAGGCCATTTGGGATTGGGATGGCACGATACTGCTTTGCCGGGCGTTATACTATGCAAGGTTTGTGCACTATGCCAGCAAAGCGGTCTTGTGCGCTGAGCACTCCAAAGTAGCTGCCTCTACCCTCCATCTGAAGCACGCATTAAAACTGAAGCACGCATTAAAAAGACAAGATATTGTATTTATTTGCGTAGGATAAGTATTTTCGCTCATATTTGGTAAGACAACATATGAGCGAGTATTTTTATGGTGGATTTTCAAGGAGATAGTTGGCAGCGCTACGGGGAGTCGAACCCCGGTTTGATGACTGAGAATCACCCGTCCTAACCACTAGACGATAGCGCCGCATGGCTTTCAATTTCTGATCAAGGTCTGACTTTTCTATTCTATAAGAATTGGCTGCAGGACCAGGATTCGAACCTGGACTGGATGATCCAGAGTCATCTGGCCTACCATTAGCCGATCCTGCAGCATGTATATAAAATAGCATACTTTTTGTTATCTGTAAAGACCTTTGTCAACACGCCAGATGTTCCCCATCTGATATGGAAGCTTTCACTCCTGCAAGCTGGCGCACGGCATCGGCCAGGCGCTTCAATACCCGCTCTTTTCCCAGCAGCGACATGGTCAGGAAAAGTCCTGGGCTGGCGGTTTTCCCGGTAATGGCAGCCCGGACAGGCTGGGCAAGATCGGCAAGTTTCATTCCCTTCTCCCTGATAATATCCTGGAAAAGGCTTTCTATTGCGGCCTCGTCGAACACCCCGATACCCGGCAGCCGCCCGGAAATCTCCTGAAGCAGGGAAAGATTATCCTCTCTGGCCAGAATCTGGCTTCGGGCACCTTCGGTCAGGGTGATTGGATCGACGAAGAAAAAATCGACCAGGTCAGGGAGCTCGGAGAACTTTTTGAACTTGTCCCTGACACTTCCGAGAATTCGGACAACCTCAGCAGACGGCTTCCGCGTAGCCGCCTCATCCACCAGGCCGGCCTTGTGCAGATATGCCAGCGAGAGAGAAATATACCGGGGCTCATCGAGTTGCCGGATGTATTTTCCATTCATCCAGTCCAGCTTGATGGGGTCGAAGATGGCGGCTTTTTTGCTGACTTTTTTCAAGTCGAACTTCTCTATCAGCTCCGGGATTGAAAACAGCGTCTGCTGGCTGTCGTAGGACCATCCGAGCAAAGCCAGATAATTCACCAGGGCTTCGGGCAGATAGCCTGCCTCCCGGTACTGACCGACGGCCACAGCCCCATGCCGCTTGCTCAGCCGGGTATTATCCGGCCCCATGATCATGGGGATATGTGCAAACTGCGGGCAGGGGATACCCAGTGCCTGGTAGAGCAGGATCTGCTTTGGAGTGTTGGAAATATGGTCGTCTCCCCGGATGACGTGGGTGATTTTCATCAGTGCATCATCGACCACTACGGCCAGGTTGTAGGTTGGCTCTCCATTGGATCGAAGGATGATGAAATCATCGAGCTCCCGGTTATCGAAGGAAACTTTCCTGCGGATCAGGTCATGGAATTCGGTTCTTCCGCCTTCCGGCACCCGGAAGCGGATGGCTGCCGGATTGCCCGCGCTGATTCGCTCAAGGGCTTCCGGGGCCGGAATCTTCAGACACCGGCCATTATAGCGAAAGGGAATATTGTTCCGGCTGGCTTCCTCCCGCTGCCGTTCCAGTTCCTGGGGTGAGCAGAAGCAATAGTATGCCTTCTGGTTTTGGACCAGATCTTTCGCGGAGCGGGCATAAATATCCTTTCTGCCGTGCTGAAAAAAAGGCCCCTGGTCCCAGTCCAGTCCTAGCCATTGCATGTCTTCGAGTATCTGCTTCCAGAATCGTTCCTCGCTTCTTTCAACATCCGTATCTTCAATCCGCAGGAGGAAAATACCCTGGTTCCGTCTGGCAAAGAGCCAGTTGTACAGAGCTGTTCTGGCCCCTCCTACGTGCAGAAATCCCGTAGGGCTGGGTGCGAAGCGGACACAGATTTTATCTGGCCTCGACGATACATCGGGCGGATGAGTGTGCTGATTCATGGCTTTATTATAGGACTGCTCTTTCCGGTCAGTCAAGCATAATTTTTCATGATATTCAGGATAATCTGTTGACCGATCTTCACTTTTGTATTATCCTATTGATGTGGCTGCCAAGAATTAGCTTGACAAAGAGGAGAATTTCTCCTTAAAATAAAATCCCATTTTCTCAATGCTCAAGGGGAAGGTTCAGGATGAAGATCAACATTAAAGATATCGTCGGCGAAAGAACCAACCTGGTTTTTACTGTTCCCGTTGCTCATTTTGATATTTCTCCTGACGAAGCTGTTCTCAGGAAAGATATCCAGGTCAACGTAAAGATTGAGAAAATCCGGAAAGAGATTCTCATCCGGGGAACTATCAATACTCAACTGGAATTGGAATGCAGCCGGTGCCTGAATCATTTTCTCTATCCGGTAGCTGAAAATTTTCAGACGATTTTTCAGCCCTTTTCGCCCAGAACACTGGATGAGGAAATCGAACTGGCCAAAGAGGACCTGGATATAGAGTTTTACCAGGATGACATAATTGATTTGACGGAAATCGTAAGAGATCAGATTCTCTTATCGATCCCCATGATACCTGTTTGCGAGCCAGCATGCCAGGGATTGTGTCCGCAGTGCGGCCAGAATTTGAATCAGGCACGATGTCAGTGCGTTACCGAGACTGTTGACCCTCGGTGGCAAAAACTGCAGTATCTGGCTAAGAAGAAAACACTCTAGGAAAAAACAAGGAGGAATACAATATGGCCCTGCCAAAAAGGAAAATCTCGAAAGCGAGGCGGGATAAGAGACGTACTCATTACAAGCTGTCTCCACCAACATACACGACCTGTCCACAATGTCAGGAGGCGAAACTTCCCCATGCCGTATGTCTTAACTGTGGGCATTACAACGGGCAAAAGATCATTGAAGTAAAAGAGAAGATATAGGAACAGTAGTGAGAATCGCCGTTGATGTGATGGGAGGAGATCGGGGCCCCAGGGTAATTGTGGAGGGAGCGATCCAGGCTGCCCGGGAGTTTGGAGTCCAGTTGTCGCTGGTCGGAGACCAAAGCACGATTGAGCACGAATTGGCGAGCTTCGATGTGCAGGGTCTGGATATCGGTATCAGGCATGCTTCAGAAGTGGTTGAAATGAATGAGCCTCCGACTATGGCCATCCGGAAAAAAAGGGACTCTTCCATCCGGATAGCTACCGAACTGGTAAGGACCGGTGAGGCCGATGCAGTAGTCAGCGCGGGAAATACCGGTGCTGCTATGGCTACAGCTAAAATCCTGTTAGGTTCCCTGAAAGGAGTAGAGCGTCCGGCTATAGCGACTATTCTGCCAACGGCCAAGAATATTGCCCTGTTATTGGACGTAGGAGCCAATGTCGATTGCAAGCCCCGCCATCTGCTTCAATTCGCTATTATGGGGTATACCTACTCCAAAGATATTCTTGGAATCATGAATCCGAGAGTCGGGTTATTGAATATCGGAGAGGAAGAATCCAAGGGGAATGAGCTCACCAAGGAATCTTTCAAGACACTCAAAGATGGCGGACTCAATTTTATCGGTAATGTAGAGGGAAAGGACTTATATTCCGGAAACGTGGATGTGGTTGTCTGTGATGGATTTACGGGCAATGTGGCCTTGAAGATCAGTGAGAGTGTGGCGGAGATGATCTCCTCCTATTTCAAGCAGGAAATTCCGAAGAAGTTTATCTGGAAAATCGGTTATTTTCTGATGAGACCCTGCTTTAAGGGTTTCAAAAAAAAGGTGGATTACGACGAATACGGAGGGGCTCCTCTTCTGGGGATCAATGGCGTCTGTATCATTTGTCATGGCAGGTCCGGTGCAAAGGCGATCAAAAATGCCATTAAAGTGGCAATAGGATTCATCCAGCAGAATGTAAACTGTCACATCCAGAATTCTCTGGCCTTCCCCCCTTCCAAGGAATTCGAGAACCACGGGAAAGTTGCCCAAGAGAATTAGACCATCCCCGATTAAATCCATGATATGCAGCACGGTACAAAGTGAAAAGAGATGAAATCTGCCTATATTGCAGGAACAGGTTCTTATGTTCCCGAAGAAGTAGTTACCAACTTTGCTCTGGAAAAGATTGTCGAGACGAGCGATGAGTGGATTCGCACCCGGACCGGTATTTCAGAGCGTCGAATTGCCCGGGACGGAGAACCTACTTCGGACCTGGCAGCCCAGGCAGCCCAATCCGCGTTAGAGGATGCAGGGCTTGAGGCCGGGGATGTGGATTTGATCATTACGGCCACGGTAACGCCCGATATGGCCTTTCCTTCGGCTGGATGCATGACGCAAAGGAAAATCGGCGCGGTCAGGGCAGCGGCTTTCGATGTCTCTGCCGCCTGTTCGGGATTCATATACGCACTCAGTATTGCTGATCAATTCATCAGGAACGGCCGGTATGCGAACATCCTGGTCATCGGTGCCGACACTCTTTCCAAAATAACCGATTGGACGGACCGCAACACCTGCATCCTGTTTGGAGACGGAGCCGGGGCTGCGGTTCTGAAGGCTACGGATGAGGAGCGGGGCATACTTTCCACCCATTTATACTCGGACGGGACCCTGAGTGAGCTGCTTCAGGTACCAGCCGGGGGATCATTGCGGCCGGCTTCCCGCGAAACCCTGGAAAACCGGCTGCATTACATCACCATGAAGGGAAATGAAACTTTCAAGGTGGCCGTTAAAGCCCTGACTGACTCTATCCAGGCCGCAGTTACCCATCAGGGGATCACCTGCGCTGAGGTCGATCTTTTCATTTTTCATCAGGCCAATGCCCGGATTATTCAATCCGTGGGAGAGCGGCTGTCCATCCCGGAGTCCAAGATGCCGTTGACTATAGCCAGGTACGGTAACACCTCTGCGGCCAGTATTCCCATTACCCTGGATGAGCTGAACAGGGCTGGAAAGATTCACCGGGGAGATCTCATCTGTATGGCTGCTTTCGGCGGTGGGTTGACCTGGGCTTCGAGTGTGATAAGATGGTGAAATTGCTGGATATCCAATGAAATGAAGAAATGAAGAGAGGTGAGGAATATGGATTATTTTCTGACTGAAGAGCAAGTCATGATTCGGGACCTGGCCCGCCAGATCGCCCGGGAGAAAGTTTTGCCGATCCGGGCTGAGCTGGATGAAAAGGAGGAATTCCCCTGGCCGGTTATGCAGAGTCTGGCTGAAGCGGATCTTTTCGGTGTTTATCTGCCTGAAGAATACGGCGGGACTGGCGGCGGAGTTTTTGAATTGTGCCTGGCAGTCGAGGAACTGAGCCGGGTCTGCGGCGGAGTGGCGGTCTCGTTTGCAGCCAGTGCTCTGGGTGCTATTCCGATTCTGTTATTCGGCAATGGCCAGCAGAAGGAAAAGTACCTGCCGGAAATCGCCCGCGGCAGGAAACTGGCTGCCTTTGCACTCACTGAAGCCAATGCCGGAAGCGATGCCGGAGGGATTCAAACCACGGCCAGGCTCGAAGGTGAGGAATATGTTTTAAACGGAACCAAACAATGGATTACCAACGGCGGAGAGGCGCAGGTTTATACGGTCATTGCCATGACCGACAGAGCCAGGGGAAGCCGGGGAGCCAGTGCTTTTATTGTTGAAAAGGGTACACCCGGATTTGAATTCGGTAAAAAAGAGAAAAAAATGGGGATCAGATCCTCCGCCACCCGCGAGCTGGTGTTTACCGATTGCCGGATCCCGAAAGAAAATCTCCTGGCCAAAGACGGCATGGGTTTTTTAGTGGCCATGAAGACCCTGGATACCTCCCGGCCAGGCATCGGAGCCCAGGCTCTCGGCATTGCCCAGGGAGCCCTTGATGAGGCCATTGAGTATGCACGGGAAAGAGTTCAATTTGGAAAACCGATCTCCTCTCTTCAGGCTATCCAGCATATGATGGCTGATATGGCTACCCAGGTCGAAGCGGCACGGGCTTTAACCTATGCTGCCGCCCGGTACATCGACAGCGGGGCCAAGGATGTATCGAAAATATCGGCCATGGCCAAGGTATTCGCTTCCGATGTGGCCATGCAGGTAACCACCCAGGCAGTGCAGATTCTTGGCGGATATGGCTACATGCGGGACTATCCAGTCGAGAAAATGATGCGGGATGCCAAGATCACCCAGATTTATGAGGGAACAAATCAGATCCAGCGCAATGTCATCGCCCTGTCGCTCATCAAGGAGAAGGCCCAGAAGAAATGAAAATCATTGTCTGCATCAAACAGGTGCCGGAAACGGGAAATGTGAAGATCGATCCGCAAACCAATACCCTGATTCGCAGCGGCGTTCCCAGCATCATCAATCCGCTTGATATGTACGCCATCGAGGAAGCGCTTCGGTGGAAGGAGAAACTGGGAGCAGAAACGCTGGTATTGACCATGGGGCCGCCACAGGCTGAAGAAGCCCTCCGTGAGGCTGTCTCGATGGGCATCGATCAGGCTATATTGCTGAGCGACCGCCGGTTTGCCGGTGCCGACACCTATGCTACCGCCTATACCCTTTCCCTGGCTGTCCAGAAGCTTGCCCCCTTTGGCCTGATTTTCTGCGGCAAGCAGGCGATCGATGGAGATACCGCCCAGGTTGGCCCCGGTCTTGCCGAGCATCTTGGGATTGCGCATGTCGCATATGTGAAAAAGATCGAAGAGATTGACCAGGAGAAGGGTATCATAAGGGTTCAGCGTCTCATGGAAGATGGTTACGAGGTCCTCGATGTCCGGCTGCCTGCGCTGTTAACTATGGTGAAGGAAATCAATGAGCCCAGATTTCCCTCGCTCAAGGGGAAAATGCGGGCTAAAAAGCTGGAAATTCCCATCTGGGGAGCGGATGATCTGGGTGGAGAAATGGCGGATTTCGGCCTGTCCGGGTCGCCGACTCAGGTAAAAAGTATCTTCGCCCCGCCTGCCAGAGGGAAAGGGGAAGTTTTTACCGGCGAGGCCGCGGTGATGACGCAAATGCTGCTGAAAAGGTTACGGGAACAAAAAATTATATAGGAAAGGAGTCAGGAGTCAGAATACAGGAGCCAGGAGAGTGAGGAGTTGCTCTCCACTCCCTCGCCCCCTTTTTTGGGGGAGAGGGCCGGGTGAGGGGGGCTTTTATTTAACCAGCCGCGCAATTCCCGCGTATTTATTCTGACTTCTGTCTCCTGACTCCTTATAAAAAAGGGACCACATGGGTATTATCATTCAACAGGATCGTTGTACTGGCTGCGGGGAATGCGTTTTGGCCTGTCCCCTCGGGGCCATTAGTCTTGTCAATAACCGGCTTCAGATCAATGAGCAGTGTATTCTCTGCCAGGCGTGCCTGAATGTCTGTCCAGCGGAGGCTCTTGTTCTCGAAGAGGAGAAAAAAAGCAGGCCATCGCCCAAAGACCGCTCTTGTGAAGGGGTTTGGGTTTTTGGAGAGCAGAGGCATGGGACCATATCGGAGGTGGTCTATGAACTGATGGGTGAAGGAAGACGTCTGGCAGACAAGCTGGGCACCCATCTGGGGGTGATTGTCTTAGGGTCCGGCATGAAGTCAGAGGCTGAACAGTTGCTGCATTACGGGGCTGATCATGTCTATCTGGTCGATCATCCTGACCTTGCTGATTTTCATGATGATTCTTACACCAGGGTCTTCAGTTACCTGATCGAAAAATATCAGCCGGAAATTGTCCTGAGTGGAGCAACGGCCATCGGGCGCTCTTTTATTCCGAGAGTGGCTGTCCGGCTTAAAACCGGTTTGACAGCAGACTGCACAGCTCTTGATATCGACCTTGACCAGCGCCTTCTGCTGCAAACCCGGCCAGCGTTTGGCGGCAATATCATGGCCACGATTACCACCCCGCTGCACCGGCCCCAAATGGCCACCGTGCGGCATAAGGTTATGAAAAAAGCCGCCTTTTCCGCTGTTCCCCACGGGACGCTGCGGATTGAAACCGTACCCGAAGACCTGATATCGCCTGAGACAAAAGTTGTATCCCTGGTCAGGGATCTGACCGAACAGGTCAACCTGACCGATGCAGACATCATTGTTTCCGGCGGAAGAGGACTGGGAGGACCTCAGAACTTTCAGTTGCTGCACGATCTGGCCCGCGCCCTGGGAGCTGCCGTCGGTGCATCGCGGGCTGCTGTGGATGCAGGCTGGATTCCCTATTCACACCAGGTAGGCCAGACAGGTAAGACCGTCTGCCCCAAACTCTATATTGCCTGCGGCATCTCAGGGGCGATTCAGCATCTGGTCGGGATGCAGTCCTCCAGCACCATTGTAGCCATTAACAAAGACCCGCAGGCGCCGATCTTTTCAGTAGCTGATTACGGGCTTGTCGGAAACCTGTTTGAGATTGTGCCCTCCCTGACGAAAAAGTTGCAGGAGGCACGGTAGAAAGGAAAGGAGTCAGGAGCAGGAGCCGTTATTCTGACTCCTGACTCCTGAAAAGAATTGGGATTGACAACAAATATACAACCTGCTATATTTGCCGTCAGTATAGCTATATGGCGGGTATTACAGCAGGCGCTCAGCCTGTTGAGTTAAAGGATCGCGACTTTGATGAGGGATAGCTTTTATTATTCCAGGAAAGCGGCAAATCTGCCGTATCCTCAATTTAATCAGCGGGAAGAGGCAGGCTATATTCTCATCATTTCTTCATGTCTTATCTCTTTTACCTTAATCCTTTTAGCCGCAGGATATCTGAGTCTTCAGGCAAATCAGGTGTATCAGCTTGAGAGGGAAATCTGTTCGATCAGGGCTTTTTATATTGCCCAGGCTGGATTGAAGAAGATTGCCAGGGATCCGGATGCGTTGCAGAAAAACCTGAGCCAGGAACCGTGGCTAGGTTCCTTTGGGGAGGACGAAACGTACCAAGGGGAAAAGGTGCCGGACAGCAATCCTGTTCGGATCGTTGTTTCGGGAGCGTGCAGAACTGAAGATGGGCATATAGTGAGGCGGATTCTGGAGGCAACGTTGAGCCCGGGGAGAAGGGAATTGCCTTTTACCCTACCGGCGGTTTATGTTGAGAGTGAGCCCAGCTTCGCCGTTATTCCCGGGGATATCTATGGCAAATGCCTGGATATTGATAAAAATAAATACTCTCTGGCCATCCAGAGTGCAGGTAGAATTAGAAATGAGTTATTCTATACCATCCCGACCTATTTTCACGACGAATTTATTTCATTTCTTACTTTAGGATGCAACCAGGGTGTAAATTGTAGATCTGAAGATAATTATTATAGGAAAATGGAGACCAGGCATGAAGAGGAAGGAAATGGCTTACGGCTTTTATTGCCCACCACCACAAATGCCGCGCTTACCAAGTCACCTCTCTTGCCAGGCAGGGATCCGGAGTATGACTGGTACTATCACGATGCAACCAATAATATCGAATACCGCGGCACAGCGGGCAACGCACGAGGGACAGGGGCTAGAGCCGAGGTTGTTGTCAACCATGAGTATAATCTGTCTGAAGGGAACTATTACTTAACCAGGCTGGAATTGAGGCCGGACGCCAGGCTCAAGGGGACGGGTAAGGTAAAAATTTTTTGCGTTGGAGATATGTTACTGGGAAAAAACAGCCAGATCGGAGATCCAAACCATATCGGCAATCTCACTATCCTGGGTTATAGTATCGGTGATAACCCGCAATTTAGACTTCAGGAAAACTGCCGTGTCTACGGATCGATCCTGGCTCCTGGCTGTGAGCTTTTAATGCAGGCTGGAGTTGATATCCGGGGTGGGATTGTGGCCTGGTCGATGACCAACGATCTGCAGGGAAGCAGCAGAAGACCCTGGAAGATCGCATTCGATCCAGCCTTTGAGGAAGCAGTCAGCGAATCTGTTCCATCATCAGGAGCCTCTCTCCTTGCCAATTGGCGGGAGCGCAGGGCTCCAAACTGATATCTGCCTTCACCTTGGTACTGTTTTACGAACAAAAGTGCCCAAAGAGCAGGAAAGTGAAGAGGAATTATGAGCTTAAACAATAAGGTTGCTTTTATTACTGGAGCAGCCCAGGGAATCGGAAAAGAGACCGCTCTGACCCTGGCCCGAAAGGGGGCGATAATTGTTGCCGTTGATCTCAATAAAGAATTGCTTCTGAAAAACGCTGATGAATTCCAGAGCCTTGACCGGGAGTATTTTCCTCTGGCCATGAATGTCACCGACGAGCAGGAAGTGAATGATGCTGTAGCCAAGGTTATTGAACAATTTCAACGAATCGATATTCTGGTCAATAACGCCGGTATCACCAGGGACTCTCTTATTCTCCGGATGTCTGAAGCTGCGTGGGATTCCGTGCTCTCGGTTAATTTGAAAGGGGCTTTTCATTGTACCAAGGCTGTTGCCCGGGTTATGTTAAAGCAAAAAAAGGGAACCATTATCAATCTGGCTTCCGTGGTCGGGCTTATGGGCAATCCGGGACAGGCGAATTATTCGGCCTCAAAGGCAGGGTTGATAGGCCTGACCAAGACGGTAGCCCGGGAGTTGGCCGCCAAGGGAATTACCGTAAACGCTGTAGCTCCCGGCTATATCGATACCGATATGACCAGAGCTTTACCCCAGGCAGCCAGAGAGAAACTTGAAGATGCAATTCCGCTGAAAAGATTGGGAACTGTCCAGGATGTAGCGCAGGTTATCGCTTTTCTGGCTTCCGATGAGGCGAGTTACATTACCGGCCAGGTTATCAATGTCAACGGCGGAATGTACATGTGATTAACTTAATTACTAATTCTCCGTACGGAAAGATTTGAATTTTAACTCAAGGAGGTAAAAAAGATGGCAGCTTCAATTGAAGATCGAGTGAAAGAGATCATTACGGAACAGTTGGGAGTGGATGAAAAAGAAGTTACACCAGATGCTTCTTTTATCGATGATTTGGGTGCAGACTCTCTGGATACCGTTGAGCTGGTTATGGCCCTGGAGGAAGAGTTTGACATCGAGATTTCCGATGAAGATGCGGAAAAGATCATTACGGTAGGTGATGCCGTTAATTATATTACTGAGAATGCTAAGGAAGATTCTGAATAAGGAGCAGGAGGAACATTGGAAAGGCGGGTTGTTATAACCGGTCTGGGGGCAGTAACCCCAGTGGGCACGGGAGTTGATAAATTCTGGAAGGCGCTGTGTGCTGGTGAGCCGGGAATTGGGCCGATTACCCGTTTCGATGCTCAAAATTATCCGACGAGGATCGCTGGCGAGGTGCATGATTTCAATGCTGAAGACTTTATACCCAAAAAAGAAATCAAGAAGATGGATCCCTTTATCCACTATGCGCTTGCTGCCTCAGATATGGTTATGGAAGATGCAGGTATCAAGATTGACACTGATGAATCCTCGCGCTTTGGGGTATTGGTTGGCGCAGGTATTGGTGGGCTTTCAACCATTGAAAAATACCATGAGCTTGTTTTGCAGCACAACGGCCCCAAAAAGATCACTCCTTTTTTTATTCCCATGCTGATTATCAATCTGGCCTCAGGCCAGATTGCTATTCGCCATGGACTGAAGGGACCAAACTCCGCGGTTGTTACCGCCTGTGCTACCGGCACGAACGCCATTGGTGATGCATTCAGGATAATCCATCGTGGAGATGCCGACGGCATGATTACCGGTGGAGCTGAATCGGTCATCACCCCAATGGGAGTGGGAGGGTTCTGTGCCATGAGGGCACTCTCGTGCAGAAACGATGAACCTGCACGAGCAAGCCGTCCCTTTGAGAAAGACCGCGACGGCTTTGTGATGGGGGAGGGTGCCGGTCTCCTTCTTCTGGAGGAAATGAACCATGCTGTCAATCGGGGTGCAAAAATTTATGCTGAAGTGATCGGCTATGGCATGTCCTGTGATGCCTATCATATCTCTGCTCCGGACCCGGAGGGAAACGGTGCTGTCCTCTGCATGCAAAATGCCTTGCGGGACGCCCGCATTGAACCTTCTGAAGTTCAATACATCAACGCTCATGGAACATCGACGGAGCTCAATGACCGGAGTGAGACCGAAGCGATAAAAAAGGTATTCGGCCCTCATGCCTACCGGCTGCTGATCAGCGCAATCAAGTCCATGACCGGACATCTTCTGGGAGCTGCCGGTGGAGTTGAAGCTGTCGCTACTGCTTTGACGATTTTTCATGGGATCATTCCGCCGACGATCAATTATGAAACTCCTGATCCTGCCTGTGATCTGAATTATGTTCCCAATAAATCTCAGCGCAGTGATGTGCAGGTGGCTCTTTCGAACTCGTTTGGTTTTGGGGGAACTAATGCTACTCTCGTGTTGAAAAAGTTTGAACCTTGAAAGCTCATTCTGGCTCTTTCAGGAAGTCGATTCAAGAGAAACGAACTATTTAACACAACAAAATTACTTATGGATGAAGATCGAATCAATTGTTTGAAAGAATTACAAGACAATATCCAATCTCAATTTAAAAATCCAGCCTTTCTTAATCAAGCCCTGACCCATAAATCATATGCCAATGAAGCCAAGGACAGAAACCTCGTTATCGAAGATAACGAGCGGCTGGAATTTCTCGGCGATGCTATTCTCTGCTATGTAATTACCGATTTTATCATGGAAAAGTTTCCCGAATATACCGAAGGAATGCTCTCAAAGCTGCGGGCTCACCTTGTCAGTGAGAATACTCTGGCCTCTATAGCCATGAAAAGTAACCTTGGGAATTATCTCCTGTTGGGGAAGGGGGAAGAAAGCAGCGGCGGAAGATTAAAAAAATCTATCCTTGCCGATTGCCTGGAGGCTGTGTTTGCCGGAATTTACCTGGATCAGGGACTGGAGGCTGTGAGGGCATTTATTATCCAGAACTTTCAACCCTACATCGAAGAGGCAACTCAAAAAAATTACATCCCGGATTTTAAGACCATTCTCCAGGAATATGTGCAGGGGAAGCTCAACTGTACACCGATTTATCGAGTCACAAGCCAGAATGGCCTGGATCATGAAAAAATCTTTGAAGTGAAATTGACCATCGATCAAACTACCTATGGAACCGGAGAGGGCCGAAGCAAAAAAGAGGCCGAGCAGAAAGCCGCCTACCATGCCTTAAAAAAGATGAACATTGATGGTTTGGACTTCTAAATAGTAAATATTTTAGACCACGAAACACACGAAATACACGAAAGTATTTTCTGTGCTTTTCGTGTGTTTCGTGGTTAATATTCTTTTCTCTTCTCATTGAAATTCAAAAGGCGCCAGTCTCTCGAGAGGCTGGCGCCTTTTTTTATTTCAACCTTTCGCTCTCTTACAACGACCACCAGGGTTGTACATCCAGGGTGAAGTGTGCTGTGCTCCAGGCTCCATGCGTATCGTAAGCGGTAATCTGCACCTGGTAGAGGCCAGGGAAGTAAGTCAGGAACGAGAAGACAGCACCGCCTCTATACAGACCGTAGGCTGCCTCGCCGCTCAGGCTTTGATCAGCATTAAGCTGATCCTGTATGCCCTTGCCCGAGAGCTCTGTAACCATGCCGATATTGCAGGAGTAGTAGAGAGGCTCTATGTCAGGATCATAGAATTCAACCGGAATGGAAAACAACTGACCTGCCAGCGCAACCTGGGGGCTGTCGATATCTTCTCCCAGGACTGGAGGATGATTCAACCAACTGCCGGGATTAGCCACAACAAGAGTATATTCACCCACGCTGCTGAGGCCACGGGTATCTCTGGCAATCACTACGATTCGGTGAACCCCCTCAAATTGAGGATGAAAGCTGATATATGGCGTGGTGGGATCGTGAATGAGATCCTCCTGATAGGGTCCATATCCATAATAAGGCATTCCATCGATAAAGGCAGTATAGGTGACGTTGCCCCAGAAAGTTCCAACCCCGGTAGAATCGGATTTCCCGTTTTGATCTGGTTGATTATCCTGATCATAACAAACGAAATATTTCTCATACGGCTGGGAGCTTCCGAGAAGATAGAAATCATCCTCAAGTTCCTCCAATCGGGGAGGATGATTGACTACCGGGTAATTCACCACAGTTATTGGAAAAACCTCTACATCGCTTAATCCCATCCGGTCGGATACCCGGACAGTTATTACCATCTCTTCCAGGTATTGCGGAATATAGGTCAGCATTACCACATTGGACAAGACCTTCGGATCATCAATGCTGCAGGGCATAAGGTATTTGTCTCTATAAAGAATCGGAGTAATCTCATCCACAAGTTTTACCCGGGTGATAAGGTTTTGAGCAGCCGTTCCCTGTGCACCCCAGCCACCGATGTTAGCGGTAAAATGTAACTGAGGATCTCCTACCGGCGGGGGAGATACATCGATATCGCTAGCTTCGATCACGAGATTGAAAGGAGCGAAAAGCTGGGCAAATTGAGGACCGATCTTCTGAAGTTTCGGCGGATGGTTGGTAATGAGGTTCTTGTTGTTATGAAACCAGATATTATCGATACGGTATCCGTTACCATAGATTCTGATCCAGAGTACCCTGGATTGGCCTCCCCCGAATGCCTGGGAATCATTATCGGTTCCATCATCCGCCAGGTCAAGATCCTCATCCATATCCCGCATCACCATGTGCCAGGTCCCGTCTTGATATTGCCGTCCGAGGTTGACCACGATGTAGGCCGGATTCTTCTCCGTATTTCCTCCTGCCGGGAATCCTCCTTCTACCAAAGCGGGGGGCTCTCCCTGAGTACCGAGGGGACGATAACCTAAAACTGCATAATGGCCACTTGCGGTAACAAGCCCTACCTGGAATTCAAATTGGTCCCATTGTTCCAGGCCGAGCCTTGAGGCAATGTTAAAGGAGATGGCCTGGTGATCGGTGACAGGCTGAGGTCCCGTTGATGTCGAGTAGGCAATGTTCTCATTCATAACCCAGAAGCGTTCCAGGCTGTTGAATACTGAAGGATTGGATGACCAGACTTCCATGACGCGGCTGCCCTCGGTGTAATCGAGGATAGTATGCATGCTGCCATATCCGACGCCATAACCAAAGTAGGGGTAGGCATAACTGGAAGTTTTCCACCCCCAGTTTTGGGGATTATCCCAGTACTCAAAATCCTGCCAGCGAATTGTCTGTGTTGTCTGGGCCAAAACCCTATGGCAGCACAAAAGAACAATAACGCCAAGGAGCAGCCCAAATATTTGTTTTTGAACCTTTGATTCTCTCAAAAATTTAATCTTCATATCCGAAACTCCTTCCCTCTTTGGTCTAAGACTGCTGTTTTTTCCTTCTTTATCCATTTAATAAATATAAAAAATGTAAAATGAGTTATTTTTTGTTAAGGTGTCGTTCTTTTTCCTCTCGACCATGATATTGCCTTTTTCATGTCTGCCAAATATCCTCGTGTTCTTTCGATCTTGAAATTGTCTCCCGCACATCTCCCCCAGAGCCAGGTTGTGGATCTCCACTTCCCTTCACGGGGGTCGAAGTGGCTGAGAGCGGTACTGTTGAGTCTGGCATCCTGTTTGTTCCCTCCAAAGGTAATGATAACGTCCTGAGCACACAAGTGCTTATCAGGTCCATCCGGGACGGAAATAATATTGCGGCCACTATCGAGGTTGATTGTGGGTGGTGGAGCGATAGTAAAGGGAGGAATGCGAAGGTTAGAGACTTCCTTATCCAGATACAATATATATCCGCGACCGGTTTCGATTGCGAAGTCATTGCCTTGAAAAGAATTGCTGTTGGGATCAATATAGAGTGTTTTTCTCCCGATCCCCCCTGTTCCAATCGATGTCTGGCTGTGCGGTTCGCGGGGGAAAAGCACCAGGAACTCTGTGGCCGTATCACAAGCCTTGAGAGGTGTCCCTGGATAAGCGAATAGATTCATGCCTGCCGGAAAAGGATACTGGTGGTTCGACAGCCCGATGTTGACCTCCCGGTCTTCCCCGCCAGTAATAGAGACAGGAGTGATAAGAATGTTGGGGTCATCCATATGCGACGAATCGATATTTTGCAGGACCGATGTCAGTCGGTTGGTTTCCCATTGGCACCAGTTTTCCGCCTGCTTAAAGGCAATGACATTGTCATACATCTCGTTGAAATATCCACCGGTAACTTTATTCGGATCATAAACGGTATAAACAATAAATTCCGAATTTGGGAGATTGGATATGGTGAAATTCCCTGCCGTGTCAGTAATGGCGGAGCTGGGAATCTGGCCAACGTCACGAAGGTGTTTGATATCGAGGGCACGCACCGTAATATTAGCCAATCCTTTTTGAGGGTCTTCATCCAGGTAAATCCGGCCATGAATTTTTCCTGTTCCCTGACCGGGGATAAACGGTGTTAAGGTAATAGTTCCGACATTCCTGTTTTCTCCCAATTTTAAATTCGTCAGAGTCTGCTCCACCACGCTGTAGCCGTCCTTGGCAATGCGAAGGATCACCTCCCCCGAAAGCAGCTGGTGAAAAGAAAACTCTCCGGTGGTTGGATTGATAGAGGCAGAGTTGATATGCTCATGGTTTTTGGTCAGCAAGATGGCAATCTTGGGCAAATTGCCTCCCTGGACAGCCACCTTGCCGCTGATAGAAGTTTCCGCCAGGGTAAAGTTAATCTGCTTTGATTCTCCTTCCCCCAGTGAAATTATCTCTTCCTTGGTGGAAGTGGCATTTTGACCGTAGAAAACACTAAAAATATCAACACTCCCAATCCTTGAAAAGGCCCGTACCTTATACCCGCCTGGCTTGAGGAACTTAAAAGCATAACCTCCATATTTTCCGGTATGGAAAACTACCGGCTGGTTGGCATCGGGATCAGGAACGTTCATTACCTTGGCCGGAATGACAGATCGGCTTATTGGCTGGTTATTGACGGGAACGATTTCCACCTGGATGCCCTTGATTCCCTGGTCACTGCCATCGGCTTGCGTAAAATAGGTAATCTGCGGGTTAGCAGGATCCCGGCGGTTCGGGTCCCTGCCAATATCCAGGTCCGATTGGCCGCTCTGACCTTCCTGAACTGATTGAACGTAAAAAATGTGAGAGGTCACTTCCCTGGTATTCGGATCGGTAATGATACCGAAAATCATGCCCGCACGACCAAACGAGTCAAAATGTACCGGTTCCGCTCGTGGCTTGTCACAGGAGATAACCACAGTGCTGCTTTTCGGGAGAAAGCAGGATATTGGATTGATGGAATACGTCAGATACGGAGTTGTGATTTCGAAGTCATAAAAGAACTGGGCATAATCTTCCACCCTGAGAGTGTAATTTCCCGATGGCAGCGGCACTTTAGCATCGGGTTTTAAAATATAATCTGCCAGATCAAGGGAGTAATGCGTTGTATTGGGATCACTGAAAATTCCCTTCCAGGGTGGATTTTCAGGCGGGAAGACCATGGAGGTTTTGGCCTTATAGTTAATCGTACCATCCAGATACAAGACAAACCCATGATTGTGAGGCAAATCAACGGTGACCGGAATACTCCCTCCCTGGCAGAGAGCGAAATCCCTGGTGATTTTCTGGTTGGGGGCAATCCCTATTTTGTTTCCATCTCCCCATTGCCCGGTTTCAGAATAAAGCCAGTAGTGTTCCTCGTAACATTCGCTGACATAAAGATTGCCAGGATCCTGAGCGCACAGATATATCTCCTGCCATCCCGACAGGTTCAGATTCAGGGTATAATACCCCTTGCTATCGGTTACCGTCTGTTCGATAGGGGTAATGCCGACAGGGTTATAAGCGGTAATCTGTATGCCGGCAAGCCCCTGGACCGAGCCTGAACCAGGATATTTAATCACCCGTCCGCTGATTACAGCAGGCGGAGCGCTTGCCGTGGTGCCATTATGTGCCCGGGCGAGACAGAAAATTACCACCGGCAAAGCGATAAAAAGAGGATGTACCTGAAATGGAAAACCTGTATTTTTTCGTAACTGCATGGAATAATGCTCCTATTCCTCGTGGACGGTTCATATTCAATTGCGGGCAAGATTTTATTCCTTAAAATTAAATGCAACACCCATGCCATAGTCCGGTATTGAATGGCAACTGCTGATCTTCCTACCCCTGGTCACGATAAGATTTTAGTTCGAGAGCCTTGAAAAACACTTTCCCCGGAGGGATGAAACTTCAGACCGCAGCCAGGATCCGCTGAACGACTATGAAATTCTCTGCATAATTATGAAACGATATTCATAATGAGAGAGGACCATCATCATAATTTATAGAGATTTACCTATCGGAAATTCAATACTATTTCTCCGTTCAGTCGGATTGACATTACCCGTATGAAATGATATCCTCTCATACTTAGGCTGATAAGAATTTATTATGGTCTGACTCTTAAGGAGACGAAAGTATGGATTATAGCCTTACTCTTAATTTACCGAAAACCAAGTTTCCCATGAAAGCAAATCTTGTCCAAAAAGAGTTGGAGCTGATCGAGTTCTGGGAAAAAAGATCAATTTATGATAAAACGGTAAACCGCAGGACAGAATATGGTTCATTTATTTTACATGACGGTCCTCCCTATGCCAATGGGCATATTCATATCGGGCATGCCTTTAACAAGATATTGAAGGACATTATCATCCGGTCTAAAAATATGGCCGGTTTTCATGCTGTCTACATTCCCGGATGGGACTGTCATGGCCTGCCGATCGAGCACGAGGTTGATAAAAAGCTCGGCCCCAAAAAGCAGCAGACCAGTAAATATGAAATCAGAAAGCTCTGCCGGGAATACGCTCAAAAGTTTGTTGACATCCAGAAAAAAGAATTTCAGCGGCTCGGTGTTTTCGGGGACTGGGACCATCCCTACCTGACCATGAATCCTGAATATGAATCAGCCATTGTCCGGGAATTTGGCCGGTTCGTTCATAACGGCGGGGTCTACCGGGGTCTGAAGCCCGTCTATTGGTGCTCTTTCTGCCAGACGGCACTGGCTGAAGCCGAAGTGGAATATGCTGACCACGCTTCACCTTCGGTATGGGTAAAATTCCCCGTCCGGTCCGGCTTCCGGGAGAAATTTCCTGGCCTGGCCGATGAGGCCGCCTGGTCGGTCCTGATCTGGACAACCACTCCCTGGACGCTTCCCGCCAATCTGGCCATTGCTGTTAATCCCGACTATGAATACGCCGCCTGCCAGGTCGCAGATGAGGTCTGGCTCATGGCCAAAGATCTGGTGGAGCAGACCATGCACAAGGCAAAAATTTCCGACTATCGGATTCTCAAGACCTTTCCCGGCAGCATGCTCGAGGGGATCGTCGGTCAGCACCCCTTCTACGACCGGGAGTCGCCGGTTGTACCGGCTGCCTATGTTACGCTCGAACAGGGGACAGGCTGTGTGCATATCGCTCCCGGTCACGGTCAGGAGGACTACGAGGTTGGCCAGCGTCATGGGTTTTCCCCCTATGCACCAGTCAATCATGAGGGGAAATTCACTTCCGAGGTTCAATATTTTGCCGGATTATCTATTTTTAAAGCCAACCCTGAAATTATCCGCCTCATGCATGAGCGGGGAACCCTCATTTTCGAAGAGACCGTGGTCCATTCCTATCCTCATTGCTGGCGCTGTAAAAATCCGGTCATTTTCCGGGCTACGGAGCAGTGGTTCATTTCCATGGAGAAAAATGACCTGCGGGCGAAAGCTCTTGAGCAGATCCGCCGCATCCGGTGGATCCCCAAATGGGGTGAAAACCGGATTACCGGAATGGTCACCGACCGGCCGGACTGGTGCATTTCCCGGCAAAGGTCATGGGGAGTGCCGATTATCGCCTTCTCCTGCTCGTCGTGCCAGTATACCATCATGGACAGTGAGATCATTAACCATGTGGCTGATCTGGTGGCCAGTGAAGGCATCGATATCTGGTTCCGGAAAGAGCCACAAGAGCTTCTGCCCGATGGGTTTACCTGTCCGAACTGCCAGGGTGTGGAATTCACCAAGGATATGAATATCCTGGATGTCTGGTTTGAATCAGGGGTCAGCTATGCCGCTGTCCTTGAAAAAAGACCGGGCCTGCATGTTCCGGCCGATCTCTACCTTGAGGGAAGCGATCAGCATCGCGGCTGGTTCCAGAGCTCTCTTCTGGCTGCCGTGGGTACCAGGGGAGTACCTCCCTATCGATCCGTCCTGACGCATGGATTCGTGGTCGATGGCGAGGGAAAGAAGATGTCGAAATCTGCCGGAAATGTTGTTGCCCCGCAGGAAGTAATCGAGAAACTCGGGGCAGATATCCTGCGCCTGTGGGTCTGCTCCGAGGATTACAAAGACGATATCCGCATCTCGGATGATCTCATCCGGAGACTTTCGGATGCCTATCGCCGGATCCGAAACACCTGCCGGTACCTTCTCAGCAACCTTGAGGATTTTATCCCGGAAACCGACCGGGTTCCCTTTGATCAGCTTGAGGAGATGGACCGATGGATCCTGCACAGGTTCCAGGAGCTTACGGCCAGAGTCCGCAAGGCCTTTGAGGAGTACGAATTTCATATTTTCTTCCACGGGCTCCATAATTTTTGTACCGTTGACCTCAGTTCCTTTTACCTGGACGTATCCAAAGACCGGATGTATACCCGGGGGAAGGCATCCCTCAGCCGGAGGTCAGGACAGACGGCAATGTATGAGATAATTCTGGGCATGGTGAAACTGATGGCCCCGGTCCTCTGCTTTACCGCAGAAGAGATATGGAAGTATCTGCCCGCATCAAAAGACCTGCCGGAGAGTGTTCATCTGGCCTCCCTGCCAGTTCCCTGCGAGGATTACCTGGATAATGATCTGGCCCAGAAGTGGGAGACCCTTTTGCAGGTTCGAACTGAAGTCTCAAAGGTACTGGAAGCTGCCAGAAATGCCAAGCTTATCGGCCACTCCCTGGATGCCCGCGTGGAATTGATCCTGACCGATCCCAAGTTGCACGATTTTCTGAAAGGGTATGAGGAGCTTCTGCCCACAATCTTTATTACTTCATCCGCATCACTTGAAGCTGCCGCAGCCGCACCGGATGACGGTGACGGCTACACGCGCAGCAGCCTGTTCGATCAGCTCTATCTGAAAGTCGCTCACGCCGAAGGAGAAAAGTGTGCCCGGTGCTGGAAGTTCAGCCCCCTGGTCGGTGAATCTTCCGAATACCCGGATCTGTGTGATACCTGTATCTCGGTGTTGAAAAGCATGCCCCCCGATCAGTTGCCCAGCAGGGAGCCTCAGCCAGCGGTTGAGCCGGGAGAGTCAAGCCGGTGAGATCCCTGAATATGAAATCCCCGAAAGCGGCTTTGTCCATCCTGGCTGCAATTCTGGCCCTGGACGTGGGAACCAAATATCTGGCTCAGGCTTTCCTGAGCCGGATTCATTCCCTGGCCATAATCCCCAACTTTTTCCATCTGACCTATGTCGAAAACAGGGGAGCTGCCTTTGGTTTTTTAGCCGAAACCAGTGCCCGGTTCCGTATCCCGTTCTTTATTTTCATTTCTCTGGTGGCCATTGTGGTGATTGTTATTCTTTACCGGAAAGCGGAAGGAGGGGCCTGGATCCATCTGGCATTGATCTTTATTCTGGGAGGCGCACTGGGGAACCTTATCGACCGGCTGCGGTTTGGCTGGGTAATCGATTTTCTGGACTTTCACTGGTACCACCATCATTGGCCTGCCTTTAATGTGGCTGATACCGCCATCTCCATCGGAGTGGGCATGCTGATTATCGATATGTTTTTGAGCAAGAAAGGGAGAATATCCGGTGCATCCCATACTTTTTAAGCTCGGTCCGGTTACCATTTACACCTATGGTTTTTTTATTGCCCTGGCTTTTATTGCCGGTATCCTCTGGGCTTCGCGGGAAGCCAGACAACTGGGGGAAAATCCGGAGCGGATCATGGATCTTGGATTTTTCATCACCCTTGCGGCTATCATCGGCTCCCGCATCCTCTTCATTTTCCTGAATATCCAGGAATACCTCGAGCATCCGGGGAATATCGTAAAAATCTGGGAGGGAGGGCTGGTTTTTTATGGCGGATTGATCGCCAGCATTCTGACAGGATTGTTTTACCTGAAAAAGCACCGCCTCCGGGTCTGGAAATATGCCGACATTCTCGCCCCGGCCATTGCCCTGGGGCAGGGCATTGGCCGAATCGGCTGCCTGATGGCCGGTTGCTGTTATGGAAAAGAAACCTCCTGTCCCTGGGCTATCCGCTTTACCGATCCCCATAGCCTGGCTGTGCTGAACGTTCCGCTTCATCCAACGCAAATTTATGAGGCCGTCGGTGCCCTGCTCATATTTGGCCTTTTACTCGGATTGAGAAAAAAGAAAAGCTTTGAAGGACAGATCTTCTGGACGTATATTGCCTTGTATTCAGCGCTCCGGTTTGTGATTGAATTTTTCCGCGGTGATGAAGTCCGGGCCTTCTTCTGGCATACCCTTTCCCTTACTCAGGTTATCGGGATCGCTCTTTTTCTGAGCTCCCTCTATATGCTCTGGACCTTGAAAAAAGTGGCTGCCGGGCGCTGAGAAGGTGAAACCCGGTACCGGCATCTTGTTACCAGGCCGTGAAAATCCGGCCGTCCGTCCCATCCGGCCCGATCAAACTACAACCAGTGACTAAGAATTCCCCTGTATCTTACTCATGAACTCCCGATATATCTCTTCGCTCAGTGATTTATTGGTGTACAATTTTTTTAATTCTGCTTTTGCCTGTTCAGAGGTAAGGACTCCTTCACAATACAGATTGTACAAAGCTTGGGCCATTCCCTCCTGTCGTCCTTTTTCAATGCCTATTCTTTCGGCAGTAGTGATATAAGCCATTTTCTTTTCCTCCTCAAATGCCCTGATCTCATCTTGAAACTGGCGAGAAAGCTCCTTCGGTAAAACAAGCAGCCAGTCAATGAAGCGATAAAGGTTAAAAATATCTCCTCGACTATACCCTTTGTTATACAGCATCTTAACCAGGCTCAGCTTCCATAGGAGCCTGCTCTGATAGTCTCTTTTTGTCTCTAAGCTCTTAAGATGAGCCAGCACAATGATCCCAAAGGGATTGCGGCTGGCCTCAAGCTCCTCCTCTCGATATATGATTGGAAAGAAAAAAGATACAAACTCCTTGAAGTAAATTTCTATAGCTTCCTTCCAGCCGCTATCGCTGTCTTCGTAGACGATTTCGTCGCTGGTCGTAAGGTTGATCTCTGCCATCAGGATTGCTCTCCACCAATAAAATCAATCTCTCTACAAAAATTTATTTACCAAAAGGGATCGGCTGCTTCATACCTGAAAAACCTGTCATTATTATATTGTATCTAATTTTTTGGATATTTGCCACCAGGATATCTGATCACTCCACCTCGCACATCATTAATCAGGGGAAATATAACCCTTGTTGTGGTTGGTGGCGCGAATGGAAGGCTTAGACACGATGAGTATACCAATGGGCGCAGCCAATGGCTCCGGCAAACTGGCCGTGGGGAAGCACCAGCACCTGCCGGGGCTTGCAGTTTTCCCGGATGATGTGCTGAATGGCCTCGTTCCGGGAAACCCCTCCGGAAAGAACGACAATCTCACTTGAAAACCGGCTGAGCATGGGAGCGATCCGGCGAAAAACGGAAAAGTTCACTCCGGCACACAGCGAGGGCAGGGGAACGCCTTCCACGAGCTTACCGATCAGCTCTGACTCGCCGAATATAGCGCAGGTGGAATCAAGCTCGACCGGGTCCCGGTAATATCGCCCCAGCTCTTCCACGCTGAATCCCAGGACCCTGGCCATATTTTCCAGATACCGGCCGCTGCTGGCTGCACATTTATCATTCATGATAAAATCAACCACCTTCCCATTCTCAACCAGCACCACTTTGGAGTCCTGGCCGCCGATATCGACCAGGAGAAAGTCAGATAACCCGGTCAGGTACCGGGCTCCCAGGGCATGGGCCATGATTTCCGGAATCTGGTGGGAATTCTCGAAGGTGAGTGAGTTGCGTCCGTACCCGGTCGTCACGACCGGATAGCAGGGGTTTTGGGCAGGACCGATAGTCTCATCCATAATTCGCAGCTTTCCCGGATCGACCTGGCGGCAGGCGCGATAAAAGGCAATCGTCTCATGACTTTCCATCTGCCGGATATCGCCATTCTCCAGAAGAACGATCTTTACCTCTCTGCTGCCAAGATCCATTCCCCAGACCAGCTCGTGAGCTTCCATAGATTTATGCCCCCTTTCTCTCTTTCAGGACCTGCAGGAAACTTTCGATCCGGATCCTGGTCCGGGCATCGATCCTGCCGGGGTTATCCCCCTCCAGGGTGAGGACCGGCAGGTTGATGGACTTTCGGACAATAAGATCCTCTAGGCGATGAAAGCAGAAGGACTGAACATAATGAATCAGGCCGTCGATCCGGCGCACTGCAAGCTGTTCCCTGATATCGGCAATCCGGGCAAAGACATCGTACGGGTAGGTATAGCGCCGGTACTGCTCCACCAGGTCTTCCCCCTGACCGCAGGCGGGCATGCTGAACTGGCGCTGCACCTCGTTGAAGACAATGCGGCCCTCCAGCGACTCTACCAGAGAGTAAAGATCAGTGAAAATCGGGGGCACGCCGATAAATCCCAGCCGGATTTTCTCCGGCATCCGCTCTCTGGTGCAAATTTCATCCAGGAATTGATCGACCTGGGCCTCGAAGCTCTCAGGGTCTCCCTGCATATCGCTGCAACTCACCTGGTAATAATGGTTTTCAAACCCGCTCACCACTCCCTCGTCCCAGGTCATCCGGTCAATCCGGTGCACCTTGAGGCGGATGGCATCGAGCCTCTCCTTCATGGCCAGAGCGCTCTCCCAGGAACATCCCAGGGACTTCAAAAAGCGCTCCATCTGAAGCCTCAGAAGCTCCTCGTCCCGGTCATAGGGATAGGCGAAGGGAATGACCCTGACCCCCTCAAGGCTGAGCATTTCGATCAGGGCCTGAGTGTTGCTGCAATCTCCCTGGGTCACGGCCACCATTTGGGAGATTCCCTCCTGCAGGGCAACCGAGTATATCCCCTTGATCCAGGCGCACAGATTCCGGGGAAAGCCCTGAATCTCAGCCTGGTGAACCAGGTGCAGGGAATCGCGGCTCATGAAAAGATTATTCAGATCGACCGGCGCATATCCTGCGGCCAGGATAATTTCAAGGGGCACTGTGGTGGTGATGCCGATTTTTGGAATATTGGGTATATCTGGCACGGTATATATCTAATAGTATGTATCTTGAGCTTGGAGTATGCCGTATGCTATACTCTGTGCATATTTATGCGATAACAGAACGAGTTATAATACCATATCTTCCCGGCAGTGGCAATTCTTTGAAAACCACAGCAGATCTTCCCCATGTTCCAAGAAACTTGATAGAGAGATTATTCAACAAGTGAAAAAATATGCTCAAAGGAAAAATATGAGCTTATCAAAGATGGTAGAGAAATATCTTAAATCGCTAACCATAAGAAGTGCATTTTTCTCTTTACATTCCTCCCGTAAGATTTTATAGTAATCCGGTCTGATCCGGAGGGAATTCAGGCCGGAATCTCAACCGGTATTCGCGACGGAATTTTTCGCAATCCAACCCGCAGGATAAACCGCAATGAAAAAGAAAGGGGGGGAATATCATCAAGTAGTTACCTGTCCATCGTTCTATCAGCAATAGTGAGAGGCAATTTCTGAGGGGGAGGAAAGTGCACTATGAGCTCAACAACCTTAAACGAATCAATAAACTCAGGGGTAGGTTTAACGATGACCGTATACAGTAACTTAAAAGAATTGCTGGATAGTATTAAAGATGGGGTATCTATTTCGGCTGGCACACTGCACATTACTGACCGGGAGTTGTTCAGGAGCCGGTTGATCGATGAACTGGCTTTGAATGCAAGCCTCAATGATGACCAGGCCGTTAAGCAGGCCAGCCAGTGGATTATCTGGGAGGCAGCACGGGAATTCGGCATTTTCCCTTCGTCCATTCAGGAGTTTTACGAAGCCAGAGGAAGGGATGAATTTGAGGGAATTACGGTTCCGGCGATCAATATTCGCGGGCTTACTTACTATGTGGCCCAGGCGATCATCAAAACCGCTCTGAAAAACCAATCCAAATCATTCATTTTTGAAATTGCCAAATCAGAAATCGGCTATACCTTCCAGCCACCGGCAGAATATGCCTCCCAGTGCCTGGCTGCGGCCATCAAGACCGGATACGTCGGCCCGATTTTCATCCAGGGGGATCACTTCCAGGTCAACGCCAAAAAGTACAAGGCTGATCCGGAAGCTGAAATCAACGGGCTCAAGAAACTGATCAGCGAGGCGATCGAGAGCGGCTTTTACAACATTGACATTGACAGCTCCACGGTCGTGGATTTGAGCAAACCTACCATCAGGGAGCAGCAGAAGGATAACTACACCATCGCTGCCCAGCTTACTGCCTATATCCGGCAAATCGAGCCGCGGGGGATCACGGTTTCCGTAGGCGGTGAGATCGGCGAGGTTGGCGGGAAAAACAGTACTCCGGAAGAGCTGACCGCTTTCATGGACGGCTATCGTGAAACCCTGCGCCAGATTGATCCTGACCTGGAAGGAATCAGCAAGATCAGCGTACAGACCGGCACGGCGCACGGCGGAGTGGTTTTGCCCGATGGAAGCATTGCCGAGGTAAAGCTGGATTTTAATACTCTGGAAACCCTGTCCAGAATAGCCAGAGAGGAATACGGCCTGGCCGGGGCTGTTCAGCATGGAGCGTCAACCCTGCCGGATGAGGCGTTCCACCGCTTCCCTGACACCGAGACTGCCGAGGTCCACCTAGCTACAGGATTCCAGAATATCGTCTATGAGAGCAAAGCCCTGCCGCAGGAGCTGCGGACCAGGATCTATGACTGGCTGAAGACCAACTGCGCCAGCGAATGGAAGGAAGGGCAGACCGAGGAGCAATTCATCTACAAGACCCGCAAGAAAGGGTTTGGCCCATTCAAGAAAGAGCTCTGGATGCTGCCGCCTGAAACAAAAGAGGCCCTCAGCCGGGAATTGGAGACGCAACTGGATTTTCTCTTCAAGAAATTGAATGCCAATAACACTCAGTTGCTGATCGAGAAGTATATCAACATGCAGGTGATCCCGAAACAAATCCCCCAGGACCTTCTTGCTCTTACCGGCACTTCTGCCAGAAAGTGCAGTTGCTGTCATTAGGGATTAATCACTCAGGGTTTGTCATTCAGGACTTTTCATTCAGGATCATAAACAGGGCGCAAGGGGTGATTTTCCCCTGCGCCCTCTCTTACACTGCTGCCTTTTGCACCCGATTGTGCAGACTGTCCTTCGGAGCCCTGCCGGAGCCTATTCCTCGCGGGTATTCCCCACCGCGGCAAGGGCAATAGAAACAGCATGGAGGATGAGGCCCGGCAGAAAATATAAGGTGTATCCTGCCGCTACGACCAGAAGCCACAGGAAACCTCTGGCAACCCTGCCCCGATAGATATGTCCTCCGCCCGGAACCAGAACCGACAAAGCTGCCGCTATGGCCGGATTCCATTTTGCCTGAGAACGGCTTGACGCTGCGGCCTTTAACTCCGGGTCGAGAAACTCCCCACAGTATCTACACTTTTTCGCCTCCATGAGAATTGCTTCAGAGCAAAACGGGCATTTTTTCAGCAGATTTTGAACTTCCGACTGGATATCCGATTGTGTTGGTGAACTCGTGCTCATTGGAACCTCCCCTCTTTCGCTGGAGCTGGTATTGTGTGTGAGTCTCTTTTTCAGGGAGTCCTTCCTGCATATTACTCCCCATAGTTTCTTTTCTGCATAATGAGCAGATTTATTCGGAATGGTACTTTACAGAATGAGCTGTGCGAATATCCCTATCCCGAATGGCACTTACATAAGCCAAGCTTATAATATAGAGAGGACACAAAGCACACAGGGAAAAAAGATCTCCCGCAGAGACGCAGAGACGCAGAGAACAACCAATCCGGCAAGGTCCTGATGAAAGT